>CALBMW010000693.1 GCA_937896275.1 uncultured Myxococcales bacterium | reverse complement strand
CGCGGTGGCCTTCCTCGGTCCGGCGCTCGGCGCGCCCGAGGGGCAATTCGCGCTCTTCCTGGGTGCGCCCGCGGTGGCCGTCGCGGCCGGCGTCTACCTGGCCCGCGTGGTGCGCACCCCCCCGCAGCCGTTGCTGGTGATCGGCGCGGTCCTGGTGCTGGCGCTCCTGGACAGCGACCTGAAGCACGGCACCCACTTCCTGGCCGACACCCTGGTGGGCGAGGCGGTCGACGAGTTCCCCGATCAGCTGGCGGCCTGGAGCTATGAGCTCCGCTTCGCGATCGGCGGCTTCAAGGTCGACACCACCCTCACCCTCGCGCGCGGGTTCAGCTTCGCGCTGCTGGGCCTGCTGATGGTGCGCCAGGGCGGCCTGCACCGTTGGTTGACGCCGACCGTACGCGCGCTGGCGTACCCGGTGCAGCGCCGGCACCCCTGGTTCGACGCCTGGATCGCCGCGCCGACGCTCCTGCCGCCCATCATCGTGTTCGCCCGTGGCGGTGACACGCTCGACCGCCTGATCAACGCCCCGCTCCTCAACCGCGTGGGGCTCAAGCTGGGCGTCCGCAAGGTCGCGTTGTTCCTGGTGATCTGGCTGATCGGCTATGCCGTCCTGTGGGCCCTTCGAGCGTGGCGCGCGCGCCGGGCGGGGCCGACGCGCGACGGGCGGCTCACCCGCGCCTCGGATCGGCTCACCCGCTTCCTCGACCGACCACGCGTGCCCCGCCTGGGCTTCGTCCTGATCCTCTCGGCGTGGGCCTTGTTCCTCAACGTCTTCGTGGCCCACGCGCTGACCACCAACTTCAGCCAGAAGCAGATCATCCACCGCTACCACGAGCTGGCCGACCCCGAGGAGCCGCTGTTCACCTATCGCCTCGATCTGCGAAACAGCAGCTTCTACGCGCGCGACCTGCCCACCCTCGACCGCGCCGTTTTCATCGAGCGCGCCAAGGCCGACGAGGCCCGCTTCTTCGCGATCGTCCCGCGCGCGCAGCTCTCGACCATCAACACCGAGTTCCGCAAGGCCACGGGCAACACGCTGCCCGTGCTCGACGACAGCGGGCACCGCTTCCGCCTCGTCTCGAACCGGGTCGATGAGGGCGAGGTGGACCGTAACCCGATCAAGCGCGCGCTCGTCGACGCGATCTCGCCCGACGCCACGGCGGTGTCGGTGAACTTCGAGGACAAGATCGAGCTGGTGGGCTGGATGTTCGATCCACCCGTCCCGCGGGCAGGCTCTCCCCTGACCATCTCGCTCTTCTGGAAGGCCCTGGCGCCCAACGTGGGCGACTGGAAGGTCTTCGTCCACATCGACGCGCCCGGCGAGCGCATCCACGGCGACCACGATCCGGTGGAGGGGCTCTTCCCCACGAGCGATTGGCGCGAGGGCGACCTGATCCGCGACGACCACCGCCTCGTGGTGAAGCGCGGCATCTCGCCCAACCTGTACACGGTCTACGCCGGGCTCTATCGCGGCAACACGCGCATGAAGATCACCAAGGGTGCCAAGGACCGCGAGGATCGAGCCCGCCTGGGCACCGCCAAGGTTCGATGACGGCGCTGCTGCAGGCCTGGGCCTTCCTCTGGGGCGCCGTCTGGGGCAGCTTCCTCAACGTCGTCATCTACCGGATGCCCCTGGGCCTGTCGCTGGTGCGGCCCGGCTCACGCTGCGGCGCCTGCGGCACGCCCATCCGCTGGTACGACAACATCCCGATCCTGAGCTACCTCGTGCTCCGCGGTCGCTGCCGTGCCTGCGGCGAGGGCTACGGACCTCGCTACATGCTCGTCGAGGCCGCCTGCGGCGTGCTCGGCCTGGCGCTGTTCGACAAGATCGTCCTGCCCCTCGACCCCGACAGCTTCGTCCCGGCCATGCTGACCTGGATGTGGCTCCAGGCCTTCGTCTACGCCCTCGTCGCGCTCACCTTCATCGACCTGAACCACTACTACATCCCCGACGAGATCAGCCTGCCCATGATCGCCGTCGGCGTGGTGG
The DNA here is from genome assembly GCA_937896275.1 of uncultured Myxococcales bacterium. Classification (GTDB taxonomy): domain Bacteria; phylum Myxococcota_A; class Bradymonadia; order UBA7976; family UBA1532; genus JACKDN01. Next base: position 331 of record CALBMW010000693.1, on the reverse strand, counting down.
GGGCCTTCTTCGTGCCGGTCGCCGATCCGGTGGCGCACGTCCTCGGCGCCGCCAGCGCGGGGCTGTTCATGGTGTCGCTGTCGGGCATCAGCTGGCTTGTCTTTCGGCGCGAGGCCCTGGGCCTGGGGGACGCCAAGCTGCTGGCCCTGATCGGCGCCTTCGTCGGGTGGCGCGCCCTGCCCTTCGTGCTCTTCGCGAGCGCAATGCAGGCCCTCGCGGCCACCGGCCTGGCGCGCCTCTACACGCGAATCACTGGCAAGGCCAACCCGCTCACCCTCACGACCGAGGAGCTCGACGCCCACTTCGGCGAGGCCGACCGGTTCGCCGCCGC
>CALBMW010000692.1 GCA_937896275.1 uncultured Myxococcales bacterium | reverse complement strand
AGACCATCACCTCGGACAGCGTCAGCAGAAGGTACGGGATCAGCTGCCACGCGATGTGCACGTGCCCGGGCCCCACCGCGTCGATGCGCGCCTGCAGGAGCGCCACGCTGACGAAGGCCAGCGCCCCGACGCCCATCCCCATGCTGATGCGGCGCAAGGGGTGCGGGCTGATGCCGAGGCGGTCCATCAGCGGGTAGAGGCCGAAGGTGGTCAGCGGGATGAGCAGCATGACCATGAAGGGGTTGGTGGCGGGCACCTGCGAAGGTTGCACCTCGAAGGACGGACCGAAGGCGTAGCCCGCGTAGCCGAGGCCCAGCCCCACGGCCATGCCGACGACGAAGGCCACCACGCGCCGCTCGGCCGCGCGGACGGACAGCAGCGCCGCCAGGCCGATGAAGGCGCCCATCGCCGCGCCGATGCCGAGCCAGCCACCCAGGCCGAAGTCGAGCTGCCGGTCCATCGTCTGCGCCTGCGCGACCCAGGTCGACGCGTGCTGGTCGAAGAGCGCCCAAAAGACCGAAATCATGAGGAAGACCGAGATGATACGCCAGACCGCCAGGGGCCCCTCCGTGACGCCGCTGCCGAAGCGGCGCGCGGCCGGCCCGTAGAACCAGTGGTCCCGCAGATCCGGGTCGCCGGGGCGCGGGGGCTCGCCTGCGCCCTGGTCGCGGCCGGTCAGGCGGGCCTGGATCGCGAAGAAGGTCTGCGCGAGGAAGCCATCGTCCTGCTCGATGCGCTGACGGACTGCGAACAGGGCGGCGAACAACGCGAGGCAGCCGGCCGAGATCGCGACATCGGCGATCCAGCCCTCGGTGGAGTCGCCGAAGAAGATGGGCCAGCCGATGACCATGAAAAGCGCGGTGCCGCTGAGGACGTCGAGCAGGCCCCGACGGCCGGGGTGGGTGGCCGGTACGTGGACGAAGTTGCGGCGGCCCGCCCAGAAGAAGATCGTCGCCAGCCCCATCAGGATGCCGGGCACCGCGAAGGCCCAGGCCACCGAGCCCTCATAGACGTACTTGCCGTCGACCAGCAGTTGCTTGCCGCGGATGATCGGGATGAGCACGGTCGCGAACGCGGATCCGAAGTTGATGATGAAATAGAAGGCGTTGTAGATCTTCTCGATCAGGTGCCAGTTGCCCTTGCCGAACTGGTCGCCCACGTGCGCCGAGACACACGGCTTGATGCCACCCGAGCCGACCGCGATGAGCGCCAGCCCCAGATAGAGTCCGTGGATGGGATCGATCAGGACTTGCCCGAACAACGCGAGCTGCGGACCGGGGCCCTCGAAGATGGCGAGCGCCGCGTGGCCCAGGCAGTAGACCGCCGACAGCCAGAGGATGGTGCGGTACTTGCCCAGCAGCCGATCGGCCATGACCGCGCCGATGAGAGGCAGCGCGTAGGTGCCGGCGATGAACAGGTGGGTGGTCGCGGTCCCCGCCGCCGTCGCCTCGTCGTGGCTCAGGCCGCGCAGGTTGAGGAACAGGCCGACGACGTACACATAGAGGATGGCGCGCATGCCATAGAAGCTGAAGCGCTCACAGCCCTCGTTGCCGATGATGTACTTGATGCCTGACGGATAGCCGGTGATCGTCTGGTCCGGCGAAGTCAGGTAGGTCTGTTTGGCCATGCGGTCTCCGGGGGCGTGCTTGCCGGGCGCGAGGATAGAGGGTGGCGTGGCCGGAGGCCAGTCATCGGGTGTCGATCGCCGGGCGCGTCACAGACGCCACTCCACGCCGAAGCCGACCAGGGGGCCGCCGTAGGAGACGCTGTCGGAGCAGGTGCCCTGGATCTCGGCGCCGTCGACGTAGCGGGTACAGGCCACCTCGTCGAGGCCGAAGAGCTCGGCGCCGCCCGCGCTGACGGTCAGGAAGACCGAGTCGCGATCGCCGTTCCCGCGCGCCAGCCAGCGCAACGCCAACTCACCGTAGATGTAGCCCGAGAGCCCGCCGCCGCCCCGGAGCAGCAGCCACGAGGTCTCGGACGCAGGGAACTGGCCCTCGGCGACCGTGCCGCCGTAGCGGAAGGTCTTGTCGTACAGGATGAAGTTGTTTCGGACCGCCAGGTGGATGCCGTCGGTGGCGCCGAGGCGGGCGATCTGCGCGATCGAGAGGCCCGACTTCACGCCGTCGAACTCGGTCTGGATCGTACCGTCGGACGCCGCCTTGCCCGCGTCGTCCCCGAAGTTGTCGTTGACCGCCGACCAACCCAGGCCCAGCCCGATCTCGAAGAGGCGCGTGTCGTAGGAGGCGAGCGCGTTGCCGGCGGCGGCGATGACGTTGCCCTCGTCGGCGAAGCCGAGGCCAAGCGGTTCGAGCAGCACCTGCAGGCGCAGGCCGTTGTCGAGGCGCATGCCGACCCAGGCCTCGCTGATCGTGCCGAAGCCGAAGGCGCCGATGGCCAAGAACGGGCGGAACATGAAGCCGACGTCGTAGGGCGCCGCGACGCGGGGCGGGTTGAGGCGGCTCTCGCTGAGGCCGCGCTTGGTGGCCCGCGCGAGGGCGCCCTTGGCGATCTGCTCGTTGAGGCCGAGGCGCACGCGGGCGCGCTCGGGGGTGACCGCGACGACCTCGCCCACCGCGATGAGCACGTCCTCCGCGGCGGTGCCCCCGTCGCCGACCGCGACCTCGCGGCGCGCGTAGAGGGCGACGTGATCGTTGGCGGCGATGCCCGCCTCGGCGCCACCATCCACGACGACGAAGCCGGAGCCGACCTCGACGACGGTCCAGGTCGCGGCGGGCTCGGGCTTGGGAGGCGCGGCGGACGCGGCGGGCGCGGCGGGCGCGGGGGTGGTGCCGAGGGTGGCGGGAGGCGCGGCGGGGACCTCGAAGGCGGTCGCGGCCGCGGGCACCGCCTCGGTGCGCGCCACCTCGACCCACACCCGCCCGTCCACCGCGTGCAGCCCCGCGACGAAGCCGCCCATCGCGCGCTGCCCGCGCAGGACCGGCGCGGCGGGATCGGTCAGGTCGTAGTCCAACAACCCCTCGGCCCCGCAGGCGACGTAGAGGTGAGCGCCCTCGACTGCGACCGCGCGGGCGGCGCAGGGCGTGACGAGGGGCGTCACCGCCTCGTCCTGCACGATCTGCACGGCGCCGTCCTGCACGCGGTAGGCGGGCGGTGCGGCGAGGATCACGACGAGCAGCGACGAGAACATGGCGGGCTCCAGGGGACGGGTGGGGCGCAGCTTCGCCCAGGCGTGGGCGCGGGACAAGGTTCAGAGGAGGCCCAGGATCAGCCCGCACGCGATGCACAGCAGCCAGAAGGCCGCCTCGATGAGGCGGAAGGCCGGGATGGGCAGGCCGGATTGCAGCGAGAGCAGCAGCTCCACCGCGCGCGGGGCGAGAGGGTGGCGGGCGCGCAGGATGGCCTCGATCGGGTGGAGGATCAGGCCGCCGAGTCCCATGGCGGCGAGGCCGAGGCCCAGGGGGACGCGCCAGGCGATGTCGGGCAGCCGCTGCAGTCGGGCCGAGGCCAGCACCAGCACGACGCCGACGACGAAGGCGCCGATGCCGACCCGCCACGCGATGGTCGGCCAGCGGCGCGGACGCAGGGCGGGCGGCGGCGGGGGCGCCGGCGGGGGTCGCAGCGGATCCTCGGTCGAGCTCACCGGGGGGCGGGGCCTGAGGCGTCACGCGGGGCGTCCGTGCCACCGTCGGCACCTGCGTTCGGGGCACCCGCCTCGCGCGCGCCCTCGCCGAGCGGCCTGCCGCCCCGCGCGCCCCCATCGGCTGCGGCGCCGACCGCTGCGCCCC
>CALBMW010000691.1 GCA_937896275.1 uncultured Myxococcales bacterium | reverse complement strand
CCTACGCACCGCCGACGCTGGGGCCGGACAGCGGTGAGCTTCAAATCTTCAGCAACGACGTGGCCGCGGGCATCACGACGGTCTCGCTGGGCGCCAACGGCGCGGCCCCCTGCATCCAGGTGATCCCCGAGAGCGTGGACTTCGGATCGGGCCTGCTGGTCGAGGATCGGGGCAGCGCGACGCCCAACAAGCTGCCGGTGTCCATCGAGAGCTGCGGCACGACGCCTCTGCGCATCGACCGCATCGAGGTGACGGGCGGCGACGGGGCCTTCGGGACGCTCGACCTGCCCACGCCGGCCGAGGGTGAACCCCTGTTCCTCATCCCCGCCGCGAGCGAGGACGTGTTCCCGACGCAACCGGTCGAGGTCGGCTTCTGGCCGACCGACCTGCGGGCCTACGGCGGCGAGATGCTGATCTACAGCAACGCCACGCGTGAGCCCTTCCCGGTCGATCTGTTCGGGCGTGGGGTGGACAACGCCTGCCCCGTGCCGACCTCGGCGACGGAGCACTACGACGTGCAGCCGCTCGACATCGTGACGCTGGACGGGGGCCCGTCGTCTGACCTGGGCGGGCGCGTGGAGGCCTGGATGTGGACGGTGGTGTCGCGTCCGGACGGCAGCGTGAGTCAGCCGGTGGAGCGCTACGCCGATCCCCGTCACCCCGCCGACGGGGGCGATCCCGACGACGAGAGCACGCCGCAGGCCTTCTTCTTCGTCGATCTCGCAGGGCACTACGAGTTGGAGTTGCAGGTGCGCGACAACCTGGGGCAGCTCAGCTGCGATCCCCTGGCGGTGGCGCGGATCTCGATCGACGCGGTGCCCGACAAGGACCTGCACGTGCAGCTGGTGTGGTCGACGCCCGCGGATCCGGACGAGACCGACACGATCGGGACCGACCTCGACCTGCACCTGCGCCACGAGCGGGGGCGCGACGGCTGGGGCGGCGACGCGGGCGTGTGGGACTGCTACTTCCGCAACAAGTCGCCGGACTGGGGGCTCGCGGGCGAGGTCGCGGACAACCCGACCCTGGACATCGACGACACGAACGGCGCGGGGCCCGAGAACGTCAACCTGGCCGACCCCGAGGTGGGGGTGACCTACGACATCGGCGCCATCTACTTCCGCGCCGAGAGCACCTTCGGGCTGCCGGACGCCGACCGCCGCGCCGAGCACGCGAGCTATGTGTCGGTGCGCGTGTTCGTCCGCGGTGAGCTGTTGTTCGAGGCCGTGGACCGCGAGCTTGACCACCTTCGGCAGCTTTGGTGGGTGGCCAGCATCACGTGGTGCGACGACTTCACGCGCTGCCCGACGGTCGATCCGGTCGACCGGGTGCTCGAAGAGGCGGACTACACGCTGCCCTGACGCACGGCGCCCGGATGCTCCCGGTGCAGATCGGCGCTCACGGCTCAGATCGACGCTCCCTCGTGGACGCTGCCCGCATGAACGCTGCCCTCATCGGAGGGTGGTGCCTTTTCCCGGCGCGTCGCCTGCGCCCCCGTCAGGGGCGGCTATCCGCCGCAAACGCGCATGGGGAGCGGCTTTGCGCCGCTCGACGCTTGTCGGCGCGCGCTCCCCGCTGCTAAGGTGGCGCGCCAACTCAGCAGGAGCTTCACATGAATCGGGCCATGCGGTGGTGCACGCTCGCCGCCCTCGTGACGGGCGTCGTCGCCTTCTCCGGCTGCAGTGACGAGAGCAACGGCAGCGGTGGCATCCGGCGGCAGGCCTTCCCACGCATCGAGGCCGCGCCGGAGCAGATCGTGCTGAGCGCCGTCCCGGTGGGCGAGTCGACCTTCAAGGTCGTGCAACTACGGAACGTGGGCGGCAGCAAGCTGCGCATTTCGGCCCTCGACTTCTCGAACGCGATCGACAGCCGCGAGTTCCAGAAGAGCCACCCGACCCTGCCGATCATCCTGACGGAGGGTGAGTCGATCGACCTGCGCGTGGACTACTCGCCGATCAACGAGGGCACCGACAGCGGGTGGATCACGGTCCAGAGCAACGACGTCAGCGGCGACGACCTGCGCATCCCGATCAGCACGACGGAGTCGACGACCGATCTTCAGGTCACCCCGGACCGTCTGGTGTTCGTGAGCCCCAACGGCGTGCCGCTCGAGAAGACGGTCGTCCTGCGCAACTTCGGCAACATCCCGGTCGGCATCACCGATGTGCGGCTGAGCGACGACACCTCGGGCGACTACACGCTGTCCCTCAACCAAGATGAGCGGCCGATCCTGGCCCGCGACGACACCATCGAGTTCGGCGTGACCTACACGCCCACCGGCCAAGACACCGACGAGGGCACGCTGGTGCTCACCGTCGACGACGCGGCCATCGGCTTCATCCAGGTGCCGCTGGTCGGCGACGAGCCGGCGCCGGAGATCGCCGTCAACCCAGAGACCGTCGTGTTCGGGGCGGTGGAGCTGAACACCGAGACCACGGTCGAGGGCATCATCATCGAGAACCGCGGCACCGCGCCGCTGAAGATCTCCCGCATCGCGCTGGCGCTGGCCCCCGGACGCACGAATGAGCAGTACACCCTGCACGACGTGCCCGACGGCATCAGCGCCGAGGCCCCTTGGGTGGTCGAGCCCGAGGGCTTCGTGCGCATCGGCGCCAGCTACCACCCCGACGAGGACGGCACCCACCGCACAGCGGTCGCCATCTCGAGCAACGACGACGACGAGGGGCTGGTGACGGTCCCGCTGACCGGGCGAGTGCGCCGACCCTGCATCGCGGTCGAGCCCGCCCAGGTGGCCTTCGGTCGCGTGGCCCTTGGCCAGGAGAGCGCCCACGCGCCGGTGCAGGTGGTC
>CALBMW010000690.1 GCA_937896275.1 uncultured Myxococcales bacterium | reverse complement strand
GGCACGGCAGGAGGTGTCGGGCACGGCAGGAGGTGTCGGGCACGGCAGGAGGTGTCGGGCACGGCAGGAGGTGTCGGGCACGGCAGGAGGTGTGTCAGGCACTTCTTTCGGGAGGTGTCAGGCACTTCTTTCGGGCACTTCTTTCGGGCACTTCTTTCGGGCACTTCTTTCGGGCACTTCTTTCGGAGGTGCCCGGCACGAGGTTGTGTGACCCGTCCGCGTCTCGCGCGCGCTGACCGCCCCTCAGCCCAACAACCGCCGGTGGATCTTCGGCGCGCGCCGCGGCACGTCCGCCTCGACCGCGCGCGCCAGGCGCAGCAGTCGGGTCTCGCTCCACGCCGGCCCCATGAACTGAATCCCGATCGGCAGCCCGTCATCGTCGTAGCCCGCCGGCACCGTGATGGCGGGCAGCCCCGTCAGGTTGCCCACCGCAGCGAAGCGCATGATGCGGTCGGTGTCGTTCAGGTTCGACTCGCCGGTGTCGAACGCGTCGGGCGGCAGCAGCGGTGCCGTGCGCGCCGTGCTGGGCGTGACGATCGCGTCGCAGTGGCTCAACGCCTCGTCGAAGTGCTCACCGATACGCACCCTGATCCGCTGCGCGTGAATGTAGTCAGCCTGCGTCAGCCGCCGGGACAGCGCGAGGTTCAGGCGCACGTCGTGGCCATAGTCGCGCCGATGCTTCGCGTAGATCTGGATCTGGCTGGCCACCATCTCGCACGTGATCGTCACCATGTGGGCCGTGCGCGCCAGCGCCAGCTCGGGCAGGTGCACCTCGACCACCGTGGCGCCGCGCGCTCTGAGCCCCTCGAGGACGGCGTCGCAGGCGCTGACGATCGCCGCGTCGGCGTGCTCGAACCATGGCCTGAAGACACCCAGGCGCATGCCGGCGAGATCGAGGTCGTCCCAGCCGGTCAGGTCGATGGGCGGCTGCGCTGTGGAGTTGACGTCGTGGCGATCGGGCCCGGCCATGATCGCGTAGGCCACCGCGCAGTCCCGCACGTCCTGCGCCAGCGGGCCGACGTGCGCGACCGACCAGCACAGCGGCGCGGCGCCCACCTCGCTGACCCGCCCGAACGTGGCCTTGAGTCCAACGAGCCCGCACAAGGACGCGGGGATCCGGATTGATCCGCCCCCGTCGGCGCCCACCGAGATCGGCCCGAAGCCGGCCGCCACCGCCGCCGCCGGCCCCGAAGATGAGCCCCCGGTGGCGCGCGCCGGATCGTAGGGGTTTCTCGCCGGCCCGTGGTGCGGGTTCAGGCCCGTCACGCCCAGCCCGATCTCGTGCATGTTGAGCTTGCCGTAGAGGATCGCGCCGGCCGCGCGCAGGCGCCGCACCACCGTCGCGTCGTTGATGGCGCGCTCTTTCCCCATGAACTTCGTGCCCACGGTGGTGGGGTAGCCGGCCTGGTCGAGCTCGTCCTTGATCCCGATGGGCACCCCGTCGAGTGGGCCCAGCGGCACCTTGGCCGCCCAGCGCGCCGTCGACGCCCGCGCCTCGGCCCGCACGTCCTCGACCTCCTGAGCGATGATCGCGCGCAGCGGCGGGCTCATCTCCTCGGCCGCCGCCTGCCACGCGATGAGGCGCTCGGCCACCTCGCTGGGCCAGGTGTCGCCGCGCTGGTAGGCGGCCGCGAAGTCCCCCGCGGTCTCGAAGGGCCAGCCCTCGCCGTGCTCCACCGCCGCGGGCAACTCGGGGGGCGTCGCGTGCTCGGCGCGCGGCAGCCCCCGGGCGCGCCGCAGGATCGGGTGCTCGGCCGCCGGCCCGTGCACCACCGGTGAGGCCCGCAGCGCCTCGACCCCGATGTCCTTGAGGAACTTCGCCGCCAGCAGCTCGCCGCCCCGTCCCTCCGCCAGCTTGACCAGCCCCTTGAGCAGGATGCCCGCGGTGCGCGGCGCCTCGAGGTCCTTCAGGTCGTACGCCCAGCCGCTCATCGCATCCCCCCCGTCGATCCACTGTTTCGGTTTGGCGCCGCTGTTTCGGTTTGGCGCCGCTGTTACGGTTTGGCGCCGCTGTTGCGGTTTGGCGTCGCGTCACCGGCGTCGCGTCGCGTCACCGGCGCCGCGTCACCCGCGCCGCGTCACCCGCGCCGGAGGCCGAGCGCCGCGACCAGGGCCTGCCCCAGACGCAGACCTCGAGTGTGGCCCATCATCGCTACCCGCGCCCCGAAGAACACCCCGACGACCGCGGGCGTCAGCATGGCCAGTCGCCGCGCCCCCTCGCCCAGGTTGGCCAGGATCAGCGGCCGCAGCATCGTCAGCGCCACCATCGTCAGCGCCGCGGCCAGCGTGAAGCCCACACCGAAGTACACCACCACCAGCGATCCGGTGGGCCGCATCGGCGCCGGTCCCGTCATCGCGTCACATGCTCCGCCGATACTGCCCGCCGACCTCGAACAGCGCCTGCGTGATCTGCCCGAGCGAGCAGCACTTCACGGTCTCCATCAGCTCGGCGAACACGTTGCCCCCCTCGAGCGCGACCTTGCGCAGCCGCGCCAGGGCCAGCGGCGAACGCTCGGCGTTGCGCGTCTGGAAGCTCGCCAACCCGTCGAGCTGGGCCTGCTTCTCGTCCTCGCTGGCCCGGATGAGCTCGACCTCGATCACGCCCCCCGACGCGTGCTCCGCCAAGAACGTGTTCACCCCGATGACCGGCAGATCGCCCGCGTGCTTCTTCTGCTCGTAGAGCAGCGACTCGTCCTGGATCTTGCTGCGCTGGTACATGACCTCCATCGCGCCGAGCACCCCGCCGCGGTCGGTCAAGCGATCGAACTCGGCCAGCACCGCGGCCTCGACCAGATCGGTCAACTGATCCAGGAAGTAGCTGCCCTGAAAGGGGTTTTCGTTCTTCGTCAGGCCCAGCTCGCGATTGATGATCAGCTGGATCGCGAGCGCGCGCCGCACCGAGGCCTCCGTCGGCGTGGTGATGGCTTCGTCGAACGCGTTGGTGTGCAGGCTGTTGCAGTTGTCGGTGATCGCGTAGAGCGCCTGCAGCGTCGTGCGGATGTCGTTGAAGTCGATCTCCTGGGCGTGCAGCGAACGGCCCGAGGTCTGGATGTGGTACTTCAACTGCTGGCTGCGCGCGTCGGCGCCGTACAGATCCCGCATCGCGATCGCCCAGATGCGTCGCGCCACCCGCCCGATGACCGCGTACTCCGCGTCGACCCCGTTGCTGAAGAAGAAGGACAGGTTGGGCGCGAAGTCGCCGGGCTTCATGCCCCGCGCGCGGTAGTACTCGACGAAGGTCAGGCCGTTGGCGAGCGTGAAGGCCAGCTGGGTGATCGGGTTCGCCCCGGCCTCGGCGATGTGATAGCCGCTGATCGAGACCGAGTAGAAGTTGCGGATGCGGTGGTCGATGAACCAGGCCTGGATGTCGCCCATCATCTTCAGCGCGAACTCGGTGCTGAAGATGCAGGTGTTCTGGGCCTGATCCTCCTTGAGGATGTCGGCCTGGACCGTGCCGCGCACGCGGCCGAGCGTCCAGGCCTTGATGTCCAGGTACTCCTCGCGCGTCAGCAGCTGATCGCCGCTCACCCCCAGCAGGCCCAGGCCGCCGCCGTCGTGTTCGGCGGGCAGCTCGCCCCGGTAGGTCGGGCCGTCGGGGGCCAGCTCGGCGATGCGGGCGCGTGCTGCGTCCCACCGACCGGTCTCCCGCAGCCGTCGCTCGACGTTCTGGTCGATCGCGGTGTTGAGGAACATCGCCAGGATCATGGGCGCGGGGCCGTTGATGGTCATCGAGACGCTGGTGGTGGGCGCGCTCAGGTCGAAGCCCGAATACAGGCGCTTGGCGTCGTCGAGCGTGGCCACGCTGACGCCCGAGTTGCCCACCTTGCCGTAGACGTCGGGCCGCAGATCGGGATCGCGACCGTAGAGCGTCACCGAGTCGAAGGCCGTCGACAGCCGTGCGGCGGGCTGGCCACGCGACACGTAATGAAAGCGGTGGTTGGTGCGCTCGGGGTGACCCTCGCCGGCGAACATCCGCGTGGGGTCCTCGCCGGTTCGCTTGTAGGGGAAGACCCCCGCGGTGAACGGGAAGCCGCCCGGCACGTTCTCGCGCATGCGCCAGCGCAGCAGATCACCCCAGTCGCGCGTCGCCGGCAGCGCCACCTTGGGGAGCGCGGTGCCGCTGAGCGTCTCGACGTAGTTGTCGACCTCGATGGCGCGCCCGCGGACGGTGTAGGTGTGCGTGGGCGCTCCGTAGGCCGCGCGCAGGGCCGGCACCTCGGCCAACAGCGCGATGGTGTCGGCGGCCATCTCGGCGAGCGTGGCGTCGTAGCGCTGCCGCAGCCGGTCCTCGGAGGGCCCGAACGGCGTGGGAAACGGGGGCACGGTCTCGCCCAGAGCGCTGAGCGCGCGGGCCAGCCCATCGGCGCGCTCGGCCAGGGCGGCCTGCGCTTCGACGCGCGCGTGGTAGGCGCGCACCGTCTCGGACACGTCGCTCAGGTAGCGCACCCGCTCGGGCGGCACCACGACGTGCAGGCCTCGCGCCCGCGCTGGCGGCGCGCCGGCCGCCCAGTCGCGATCGGTGCGCGCCGTCAGCTCGCCCATCAGGTGCGCGAAGAGCGCGTCCACGCCGTCATCGCCGAAGCGGCTCGCGATGCACGCGAACACCGGCATCGCGTCCGGCGAGGCCTCGAAGTCGCCGCGGTTGCGCAGCACCTGCTTGGCCACGTAGCGCCGCGCGTCCTCGGCCCCGCGCTTGTCGGCCTTGTTGAGCGCCACCACGTCGGCGAAGTCGAGCATGTCGATCTTCTCGAGCTGGCTCGGCGCGCCGAACTCCGGGGTCATCACGTAGAGCGACAGGTCGGCCAGATCGACCACCTCGCTGCCACTCTGCCCGATGCCCGCCGTCTCGAGCACCACCAGGTCGTAGCCCGCCGCGCTCAGGGCCTTGAGCGCGTCGCGGACGGCCGCCGGCACCGCGGCGTGGGCCGCGCGGGTGGCCATCGAGCGCATGAATGCGCGCGGATTCGCCAGTGAATTCATGCGGATGCGGTCGCCGAGCAGGGCGCCACCGCTGCGCCGCCGGGTCGGGTCGACCGACAGCACGCCCACGGTGCGCTCCGGGAAGCGGTCGAGCACGCGCCGCATCAGCTCGTCGGTCAGCGAGGACTTGCCTGCCCCGCCCACGCCGGTGATGCCCAGCACCGGCCGCTTCGGACCCCGCGCGAGCTCGACGCGCAGGGCCGCCAGCGCCGCGCCGTCGTCGCGCGCGTGGCAGCGCTCGATAAAGGTCAGCACGCGGGCCACCGCCGCCGCCTCGCCCTCGAAGAAGCCGCTCGGGATCCCCGCCCAGTCGGCCACCAGGTCGCGCTCCGCCCGCGTCATCATGTCGCGGATCATGCCGACCAGGCCCATCTTGCGGCCGTCCTCGACCGAGTAGATGCGCGCCACGCCGCCCGCGTGCAGCGCCTCGATCTCGCGATCCGTGATCGTGCCGCCGCCCCCACCGAAGACGACGATGTCGCCCCGCCCCCGCGCCCGCAGGCGCTCGACCATGTAGCCGAAGAACTCCATATGGCCGCCCTGATAGGACGACACCGCGATGCCATGCGCGTCCTCCTCGATGGCGGCGTCGACGATGTCGGCGACGGAGCGGTCGTGCCCGAGGTGGATGACCTCGGCGCCCTCGGCCTGCAGGATGCGACGCATGATGTTGATGGCCGCGTCGTGGCCGTCGAACAGGCTGGCGGCGGTCACGAAGCGCAGCGGATCGACCACGCCGGCCGAGCCCGTTGCGGGGGCGGGCTGCGAGTTCATCGGACACCTCCCGTTGCGGGCGCGGGGAGTATGAAGTGCAGGGGAAGGGACCGCAACCGAGGGGTCGCTGGCCGCGCGCTCTCAGCCCGGCGCCGTCGGCGTGGCCCACAGCAGAGGGAAGGCCAGCTCGACCGCCTCGAAGGGCGTCGCGCGCACCGGCGCCTCGCCATCCACGATCGTGACCCGCCAGGTGCCCGATTCGAGCGCGAAGATCTCGAGCGTCCGCTGTTCGGGATGCAGCAGCCAGACGTGCGGGACGCCGGCGCGGGCGTACAGGGCGAGCTTGCGGAGCCGATCGATGCGTTCGGTCGACGGCGACAGCACCTCGCAGACCCAGTCGGGGCGAAGCTCGAACCAGGCCTCGGTGGGCAGGGCGGGCATTCGCTCGACGCGCCAACCGGCCAGATCGGGGACCAGCACGTCGGCGCCCAGGTGCAACTCGGGCTCGTCGAGGGTCCACCACCCTCCCGGGCCACCGACGCCGAACTGGAAAGGACCGCCGAGCAGCGCGCCCAAGGCGGAGCTCGCGAGGGCGTGGCGTGGTCCGGGACGAGGCGACGCGACCACCTCGCCGTCGATGAGCTCACCCACCAGGCCGGGGGGGAGCGCCTCGAGGTCGGCGTAGGTCGCGGCGCGGTGCTCGGTGGCGGCGGACATGGGCGCAGGATAGCAGGCCGGGCGCGGGATGGGCACCGGCGGGATGATGCGGGTCGGCGTCCTCGCGCCCCGGGGGGTCGCGGCGCGCCGCGGCCCGGAGTATGACGGCCCCATGACCGCCGATCCCCTCCGCGTTCTCTTCATCGACGACGACGAGGCCTTCTGTCAGGCGATGGCCAAGGCCCTGCGTCGGCGCGGCTTCGAGGTGCGCACCGTCCACCGTGGCCATCAAGCGGTCGAGGCGCTCAACGACCCCGACCCCGAGGCGCGGGCCCACGTGGCCGTGCTCGACCTGCGCATGCCCGATCTCGACGGGCTCGAGGTGCTGCGCCGCACCCCCGGCCGGCGGATCCCGGTGGTGGTGCTCACCGGCCACGGCACCGTCCCCGACGCGGTCGAGGCGATGCGCCGTGGCGCCTTCACCTTCCTGACCAAGCCCGTCGACGCCGCCGATCTCACCCCCGTGCTGCGGCAGGCGGCCACGCCGAGCGGGGCGGGCAACGCGCTGGTCGGAGACAGCCTCGCCACCGTGCAGCTCCGCGCGCTGCTCGATCGCCTGGCCGACGCCGAGGAGCCGATCCTGCTCACCGGCGAGACGGGGACGGGCAAGGAGGTTGCCGCGCGCTACCTGCACCTCCGCTCACGGCGCGCCGAGCAGCCCTTCGTGGCCGTCAACATGGCCTGCCTGCCCCGCGATCTGGTCGAGAGCGAGCTCTTCGGCCACGCCCGCGGCGCGTTCACCGGCGCAGCGCAGCGCAAGCCCGGGCTCTTCGAGGAGGCCGGTCACGGCACGCTCTTCCTCGACGAGGTCGCCGAGCTGCCCATGGAGCACCAGGCCAAGCTGCTGCGCGCCCTCGAGACCCGCACCTTCCGACCGGTGGGTGAGACGCGCGAGCGCGTCTTCGAGGCGCGGCTCGTGACCGCCACCCATCGGCGCCTGGCGGACGAGGTCGCGGCCGGGCGCTTTCGCGAGGACCTCTTCTATCGTCTGCAGGTGCTGCCGCTCGAGCTGCCGCCGCTGCGCGTGCGCCGCGACGACATCCTCCCCATCGCGCGCCACTGGCTGGCCCGCGTGGCCCACGACACGCTGGCGCTGGGCGACGACGGGTGCCGCGTCCTGCTCGACCATCCCTGGCCCGGCAATGTCCGCGAGGTCGTCAACCTGGTGCGCCGCGTCGCCCTCTTCGCCGAGGACGGCCTGGTCGACGCCGCGCTGGTGCGCCGGATGCTCGCCGCCAACCCCTTCACCCAGGCGACGGCCACCGCCCCCGCGCCCGCCGCGCCCCCGGTGGCGCGCGTGCACGAGGAGATCAGCCTCGAGGCCCTCGAGCGCCGCCACATCGAGGGCATGCTGGCGCGCCACCGGAACATCACGCACGTCGCGCGCATCCTCGAGATCAACCGGCGCACGCTGCAGCGCAAGCTGAAGGCCTGGGGCATCGACGCGAGCGATCTCGGGGGCACCTGAAGGGCCCTGGAGCCCGCCCCCCCGCGTCCCTCACGGGGATCGGCCGAGCGAGACGCCGGGAGAACCCCGAGCGGCGGGTGCGGCAACCTGTCGCACCCGCCGCTCGGCCTGCACGACCGTCAGCTCCCGCCTGATTCGCGCCGCCTCGCTCGCGTGCTCGCGCGAGACGGTCCCCGAATCGCGCTTGCCGCGGCAAAACGCCGCATCCAGAGGCCCCCGCGTCGCCCCCCGCGCGGGGCAAAAGGGTTGGACATCGCGCAGACGTGGTGTTAAATCCGCGCCGCCGTGCGTGGTACGGCGCTTGCGATGCCGATCGGGGAGCCTCTCCCCTGTGCGGCCAGAGCAGCGGCGTTCCCGACCAGCGCTGGGGCTGGTGTCACGGTCTGGTCTCGGAAGAGAGCCGCCAGGACGGATGAACCGCGGTCCCCGCCTCAGGGTGGGGGGCGAACGCGTCGGGGTTGCCGAGCGCATGAGCAACGAAGAGCAGAAGCCCACGGACGATCCGCCCTCGAACGAGGAGGTCTGGTCGTTCCCGCCCTGGTACAACCGGGTCCCGCCCTTGGTGCTGGGGGTGATCGGACCCCTCGCCACCCTCATGGTCATCGGCGTCGTCTGGTACTACTTCTCACCGAAGTACACCGACGTGGGCTACACGCCCGTTCAGCCGGTGGCGTACAGCCACAAGCTGCACGCGGGCGACCTGGGCATCGACTGCCGGTATTGCCACGTGGGCGCCGAGCGCGGTCCCCACGCCGGCGTCCCGCCCACCCAGACCTGCATGAACTGCCACCACCAGATCCGCACGGCGAGCGCCAAGCTGCTGCCGGTGCGCGAGAGCTGGGCGACCGGCCAGCCGATCGAGTGGGTGCGCGTTCACAAGACGCCTGATTACGCGTACTTCCAGCACGACGCCCATCTTCGCGCGGGCGTGGGCTGCGAGTCGTGCCACGGGCGGATTGACCAGATGGTCGAGGTCGCGCAGGACCAGCCCCTCCAGATGTCGTGGTGCCTCGACTGTCACCGGAATCCGGAGAAGTTCCTCCGCCCGCGCGACCAGATCACCGTGATGGGCTACAGCGTGCCGAACCAGGAGCAGCTGGGTCGTGAGCTCAAGGAGAAGCACGCCGTGAACCCGCCCTTGCACTGCTCGGGGTGCCACCGATGAAGCGTGAAGAACGGCACTACTGGCGCAGCCTCGACGAGCTGGAGCAGACGCCGGCCTTCCAGGCCGCGCTCGAGCGCGAGTTCCCCGAGGAGATCGAGGCCGGCACCCTCGACGGCGCGACGCGCCGCCACTTCCTGAGTGTCATGGGCGCCTCGGTCGCGATGACCAGCCTCGCCGGCTGCGTGCGCCGCCCGGTGCAGCACATCGTGCCCTACGGGCGTCAGCCCGAGGACGTGCTGCCCGGCGTGGCCCAGCGCTACGCGACGGCGACGCACATCGGGCCCAACGTCATCGGTCTGTTGGCCGAGTCGCACGAAGGCCGCCCCACCAAGCTCGAGGGCAACCCGGACCACAAGTCGAGCCGGGGCGCCACCGCGGCGATCCATCAGGCGATGGTCCTGGACCTCTACGACCCGATGCGGCTGGCGTCGCCCCGCAAGGGCAACGTGCCCACCGAGTGGGACGCGGTTGATTCCTTCTTCAAGGATCACTTCACCGCGCTGCGCGATCAGAAGAGCGGGCAGGGGCTGGCGATCCTCAGCGAGTCGATCCCCTCGCCCACCTACGACGCCCTGCGCCGGCGCATCCGGGCCACTTACCCCGGCGCGCGTTGGTTCACCTACGAGCCGGTCAGCGAGGACAATCAGCGCGCGGGCCTCATGGCCGCCTTCGGCGCGCCTCTGCGCCCGTCGTACCGCCTCAACCGCGCGAAGGTGGTGGTGGCGCTCGACAGCGACTTCCTGGGCACCGAGGGTGACGTGGTCGCCCAGGGCGCGGATTGGGCCGCGCTTCGCAGGATCGACGAGACCGGCGGCGACCTCAGCCGGCTGTACGCGGTCGAGGGCCGCTACAGCATCACCGGCACAAACGCCGACCACCGGCTGCGCATCGCGCCCTCGCAGGTAAGCGCCGTGGCCTTCGCCCTCGCCAAGGGCTTCGCCGAGAAGGGCGCCGCCGTCCCCGCCGACATCCTGTCAGTGGCGGCCGAGCGCAGCGCCGGCCTCGACGCCAAGGCCCAGAAGTTCGTGGCCGCGATGGTCGACGACCTGTGGGATCGCCGCCTGCCCAATGGCGTCGAGCGCCACGGCCTGGTGCTCGTCGGTCGCAATCAGCCGCCGGTGGTGCACGCCATCGCCGCCGCGCTGAACCACGCGCTCAGCGTGCAAGGCGTCACCCTCTACTACTTCCCCGACATCGGCCGCGGCGCCGACGAGCCCGGCGACATGGAGAGCATCGCGGCGCTGGCCGCGGAGCTGAACGCCGGCAAGGTCGACACGCTGCTGATGATCGGCAGCAACCCCGTCTACAGCGCGCCCGGTGACCTCGACTTCGGCGGCGCGCTGGCCAAGGCCAAGACGACGATCAGCCTGGCCGAGCACCTCGACGAGACCGCGCGGCTGTGCACCTGGGCGGTCCCCAAGCTGCACTTCCTCGAGGCCTGGGGCGATCTGGCCGCCACCGACGGCACCGTCTCGATCGTGCAGCCGCTCGTCGAGCCGCTGCACGGGGGCTGGAGCGCGGTCGAGACGGTGGCCCGCGTGCTGCTCGACGAGCCGATCGACGGCTACACGCTGGTGCGGGACTTCCAGAAGGGCGCGCAGCGCAAGCGCCTCGGGCGCAGCGACGCGGGCTTCCACAAGCAGTGGCGCCGCTGGCTGCACGATGGCGTCACGGGGTCGACCTTCATCGGCACCCACCCCACGCACGTCGCGCCGCGCGGCGCGGGTCGGGCGCTCGACACCAAGCCCC
>CALBMW010000689.1 GCA_937896275.1 uncultured Myxococcales bacterium | reverse complement strand
GACGTGGTAGTGGCGGTCCCAGGTCACGCAGCCATGCCCGGCGTCGCGCGGCTGGGTCTCGCGCGGCTCGGTCTCGTGCGGCTCGGTCTCGTGCAGCTCGGTCTCGTGCAGCTCGGTCTCGTGCAGTTGCCAGGCGCTGGCCAGCCCGCCGAGCTCGGGCGCGCTCTCGAAGACGGTGACCGCGTGGCCGCGCGCGCGCAGCCGTCGGGCCAAGGTGAGGCCCAGGACGCCGCCGCCGACGACCGCCCAGCGGGCGGCATCGGGGTGTGGCTTTCGGGTGGAGGTCTTGGTGCTCATCGTGCCCATTTGGCATACCGCGGGCCGAAATGCCATGCGGCAAATCCCCATGCGTTCCGGGCTCGCGACCGGCGATCGGCGATCAGCTGATCGCCGAGCGCGCGCCGCGCCGGAGATCCGACGTCGCGAGAAATGTCCGCACGCCTCAATGGCGGGCGCGCACGCGCCGATGGCGTGGTACGGGTGCGCGGTTCGGAAGATTCTCGCGGCCGTCTCGCGGTGCCGTGAATCCCGTAGATGGCCCGTGCGCGCGGGGGCTCTCGCCGGAAGATCCCGTTGGAGGCGCGCGTTGCGCGGGCGCGCCGGCTTTCATGTTCGGACCGGCCGTCGGGGGAGGGGTCATGTGTGGTTTCGTCGCCGTCGTCGAGCATGCCCGCGGGGGCATCGAGCCCGAGCTGCTCCAGCGCATGGCCGACACCCTGCACCACCGCGGCCCCGACGGTGACGGTCGCCTGCTGGACGGCAACGTGGGCCTGGCCCACAAGCGCCTCGCCATCATCGACGTCGAGCACGGCCAGCAGCCCATGTACGACCCGCAGGACGACCTCTGGGTCGTCTTCAACGGCGAGATCTACAACTTCATCGAGCTTCAGGCCGAGATCCGCGCCGCCGGACGCACGCTGCGAACGCGCTGCGACACCGAGGTGCTGTTGCACCTGTACGCGCTGCACGGGGACGCCTTCGTCGAGCGCCTCAACGGCATGTTCGCCTTCTTCCTCTACGACAAGAAGCGCGCGCGGGCGCTGGTGGCGCGCGATCACTTCGGCATCAAGCCGCTCTACTTCCACCTGTCGCCCGAGCGGCTCATCTACGCGTCCGAGATCAAGGCGATCATCGCTCACCCCGCCGTGGAGCGGGCGCCGGACTGGCGAGGCGTGCACGACTACGTGACCTTCCAGCACGGCCTGGACGACGTGACCTTCTTTCGCGGCGTGCACAAGGTGCAGGCCGGGCACCTGCAGACCATCGATCTGCGCACGCTGACGCTGACCACGCGCCGCTTCTGGGAGCCGAGCTACGCGGTCGACGCGTCGCTCACCGAGGCCGACGCGCTCGAGCAGCTCGGCGCGCTGGTCGACGACGCCGTGCGACTGCAGGTGCGCAGCGACGTCGCCGTGGGCGCGCACCTGAGCGGCGGCATCGACTCGAGCCTCGTCACCACGCTGGCGGCGCCGCTGTGCGAGCGCCCCTTTCCGGCCTTCCACGGCAAGTTCGACGCAGGCCCCGACTTCGACGAGACCGCACACGCCCGCGCGGTGGCGACCCACGCCGGCGTCGAGTTGGTGGAGATCGGCATCGACGGCGGCGGCTTCGTCGAGGCGCTGCCCCGCCTGATGTGGCACATGGACGAGCCGGTCGCGGGGCCCGGCGTCTATCCGCAATACGAGGTCTCGAAGGTCGCGGCCACTCGGGTGAAGGTGGCGCTCGGCGGGCAGGGCGGCGACGAGCTGTTCTGCGGCTACGCGCGCTACCTGATCGGCTACCTGGAGCAAGCCCTGCGCGGGGCCATCCGCGGCACCAACGACGAGGGCGAGCACGTCGTGACCTTGGCCTCGATCGTGCCGAACCTGCGCTTCCTCGAGCAGTACGAGCCGGCCATGAAGCGCTTCTGGGCCCGCGGACTCTTCGATGAGCCCGACGCGCGCTACTTCGCGCTGCTCGATCGCAGCGGCGGTTGCCTCGACGCCTACACCGGCGACTTCCGGGCGCAGCACGCCCAAGCTGACGTGTTCGCGCGCTTCCAGACCGTGTTCCACCACCCGCAGACCCAGAGCTACATCAGCAAGATGCGCAACTTCGACCGCGTGGCGTCGCTGCCTGCCTTGCTGCACGTCGAGGACCGCGTGAGCATGGCGGTCTCGTTGGAGTCGCGGGTGCCGTTGCTCGACTATCGGGTGGCCAACCTGCTGGACCGGCTGCCGCCGCGCGTCCTCTTCGGCGGCGGGCACCTCAAGCACCTGCTCCGCCGACTGGCCGGCGACCGTCTGCCGGCGACCGTGGCGCGGCGCACCGACAAGATGGGCTTCCCCTTCCCGCTCGACGTGTGGTTGCGCGGCCCCGCTCGGGACTTCGTGCACGACGTGCTGTTCTCCGAGGCCTGCGTGGGACGCGGGCTCATCGACGTGCCCGCGGTCACGCGCGCGCTGGAGCGCCGCGAGCCCTTCAGCCGCAAGCTGTGGGGCCTCTTGAACCTCGAGCTCTGGTTCCGCACCTTCATCGACGAACGACCTGCGACGGAGACCGCCGCATGAGGAGTCACCGCATGACGAGTCACTGCATGACGAGTCACCGCATGAGGAGTCTGGCATGAGCACCCTCGGCGAACCGATCGGCCGCATCGGCGTCATCGGCCCCGGCATCGTGGGGGTGCCGATGGCGGCCCTGCTGGCCCGGGCCGCCCAGGCCGGACACTACGGGCCCGACGCGCACGTCGTGGTGGTGCAGCGCAACTCGTCCACCTCGGGGTGGAAGGTCAAGGCCATCAACGAGGGCAAGTCGCCCATCGGCGGGATCGAGCCCGGGCTCGAGGACATCATCGCGGCCTGCGTCGAGACCAGGCACCTGAGCGCCAGCCACGACTTCGCGGCGCTCACCGAGGCCGACGTGGTGCTGGTGTGCGTGCAGACGGACAAGGCCGGCCTCGATCCGGACTACGGCCCGATGTACGGGGCGCTCGACGCGCTGGGGCAGGCGCTGGCAGCGCGCGAGGGCCGCACCCGACCCACGCTGATCTCGATCGAGTCGACGCTGGCGCCGTCGTCGATGCAGTCGGTCATCCAGGAGCGCCTGGCGCGGCACGGGGTGATCGAGGGGCGCGACGTGCTGTTGGGCAACAGCCCCAACCGGGTCATGCCGGGGCGCCTGGTCGAGCGGGTCGCGCACGCCGACAAGCTGGCGGGCGGGCTCGATCCGCGCACGCCCGAGCTCATCGCCGGGCTCTACGCGCCGATCGTGACGCAGGGCACGGTCTACGTGACCAACAGCCTCACCGCCGAGGTCGTCAAGACCCTCGAGAACACCTACCGCGACGTACGCATCGCCTACGCGGCCGAGGTCGCGCGCTACTGCGATCTGCACGACGTCGACTTCTTCGCCCTGCGCGAGGCGATCAACACGCGGCTGGCCGACAGCGACGCGGCCAGCTACGACCCGGCCGCCGTGCCCAGCGGGGCGCTGCTGGTGCCGGGGGTGGGGGTGGGCGGTCACTGCCTGCCGAAGGACGGCATCCTGCTGCGCTGGCGTCACAATCAGCGAGACCCCGACAGCATCGAGCGCAGCCTGATCCACGCCGCGCGGCGCATCAACGACGCCTCGCCGGCCTGGGCCATCACGCTGGCCGAGCGGGCCTTCGGTCCCATCGACCGCAAGACGGTGGCGCTCCTCGGCTTGGCCTACCGGGCCGACAGCGACGACACCCGCAACGGGCCGACCTTCCCGCTGGCCGATCTGCTGCTGGCGCGCGGCTGCGTGGTGCGCGTGCACGATCCCTATGTGCGCTTCACGGACGCCAACCTCAACAAGTCGGCGGTGGCCGGGTTCTTCGGGCACGACCTCGACGCGGCCCTCGACGGCGCCGACCTGGCCTTCCTTTGCCAACCGCACAAACCCTACCGCGACGCGGGCCCCCGCCTGTTCGCGGGGCGCCCGGCGCTGCACGGCGTGATCGACGCCGGCAACGCCTGGCCGCGCGGCGCCTTCGCCGATGGACCCGTGGGCTACACGGGGATCGGCCGCGGGACGCGCGCGCCGACGGCCGAGTTGGTCGAGGCTGCCCTGGGCGGCTTCCGGGCGGTGCTGGTGGGCTTCGCGAACGAGCTGGCCGAGGTGGTCGCCGACCTCAACGCGCGCTACGCCGAGAGCGACTTTCAAAAGATCGATCTGGAGGAGGTGCGCCGGCTGGCCGCGACGTGCGCCACCGGGTGCAACGTCGAGGCGCCCGGTCCGGTCGAGGCCCCCCCCCACGTCCACGCGTTCGACTCCGAGTTGGTCCGCGTCGCGCGCCTGACCACGGGCTGAGGCGGCCCGCGCGACGGCTCTCAGCCCCACCCTCTGGCGGTGCGCGGTGCCGCCGCGTGGGCGGTCGAGCCCGCGGGCGCGCCGCTCCCCCCTCACCTCGAAAGACCGCGCCGCGGCTGGGCCCGGTGAGGCGCCCGAAGCCGGCGCGTCGACTCGTGTGTCTGAGTCGCATGACCCGTTGCGACGCGCGGGGTCTTCCCGCCCGGCCGCCAGCGGGCTCGAGGGGAGGCGGAGACATGATCCACTCCACCCTGCTGCTGGTGATCCTCGCTCAGCCCGCCTCGGTCGATCCGCCCGACGAGGTGCCGGTGGTGAGGCCCGAGAGCCAAGACAACGAGGCATCGCGCGACGCGTGGCACCGCACCTTGCAAAGGCGCCTCGCCGACCTCGAGCGGCGCGTCACGCTCTATGAGTCTCGCGCGCGCCGCCGCGCCGTTGCCCTGCGCGAGGGCCTGCCGGAGCCGGTGCGGACGACCATCGCCGAGCTGGCGACGCTGCGCCAAGTGGCTCGCGATGCGCTCGAGGACGCGATGGACGCGCCGCTCGAGATCTGGGAGGCGCACAAGGCGCCCGCGACCGCGGCGGTCGAAGGGCTCGAGGAGGCCGTGATGCGTGCCGCCAGGCCGTGATGAGTGGCCCGGGTCGCGCGCGAACCCCGTCGGCGACGTGATGCCCGACGTGTCCGCTATGCAACTTGTCACCCTTCACGGAATCCGCCATCGTGGCGCAGAACAAGGGGGAACCGATGGCTCACGATCCGACGCCGACGATGGCCCAGTGGAACGCGCTGCTCAAGGGCAAGGCGCGGAACGCGGGCTCCGACAAATGCACCCTCCACTTGCAGCGCTATCACACTACGCCAGCCTCCGACACCGACGGCCGCTTCGAGTGCCTCGACCAGATCGACGGGATCTGCCTCGAGTACCTGCGCAGCTTCGGTGGCCGCTGGCGCGAGGCGCCCCTGCTCTTGCCCATGCGCACCCTGGGCATGGTGGCGCGGCGCCACAAGGGCAACATCAAGAAGGCGGTGGCGTCGTGGGACAAACTGCGCTCGGGCTTCGGCGCCAGCAGCGGCGCCGCCGCGGGCAAGATGTTGGTGAATCGCACCGCCGGAAAGGACACGCCGTCGGCGAAGGGCAACTACTGGCTCGAGCGGGCCGATCCCCTGCACCAGTCGTGGGGCCACCAGGGCACGGATCTCTTCGACGAGTGGTATAGATCAGAGTCCACGAAGAGCTTCTGGGAGTGGCTCGACGCGAACGGCAAGGGCAACTTCCCCGGCGTGCAGTACCTCGCCCCGGACGAGCGCTGGCGTCACTGGGTCGTCTTTAGCAACGACCGCAAGCTCTGGTCCTACGACGCCGGGTCGGCCGACTTCGCGCGCTTCAGCACGCGCGCTCATTCGACCGCCTTCAGCGGGGCGGGCTTCGCGATCTACGTCTGCTCGCCGGGCGGCACTTTCTACACCGGCTCGCACAAGGTCAGTGAGTTCCACCACTCGTCCTTCCTGGCCGGCGGGCGGGTCATGGGCGCGGGCGAGTGGGTGGTGAGCAACGGCGTGATCCTGCTGATGACGCACAAGACGGGGCACTACCAGGCCAGCCCCCGCAACCTGCTCGACACCCTGCACCAGCTCAAGCAGCGCACCAGCATCGACCGGACGATCGTGGCGGTCACGGACTACGCCACCAACACGACGGTCCACGTGAACGCGAACGATTGGATCAAGGCCAACGGCAACACTGCGGCCTGCGCGCGGGTGCAGAACATCGACCCGGTGAAGCAGGCGAGGTTGCGTTGCAGCCACGGGATCGACTGGGACAACGCGCAGAACAACGTCTACGTGGGCGACCAGCCCGTCGGCTGACCTGGGCCGGGCGCGCACCGTCGCGCCCGGGGACGCCCGCGCCCCACACCGATCTCCCCCTCCCGACGCGTGCCCGTGGGTGTCACCAAACGCGGCAGGTGTCGCCACGTCACCGCGCGCGGAGGTCGTCGCGCGGGCGCGGACCGCTGCGTAACAGGTCTTCAGCGCAGCGGGCGCGCGGGCGCTCGTTTCCCGGCGCGGCACCGGCGTTGCTTTCTCCTCGAGCCCGAGGAGGCAAGCCATGGCCTGGGAGACGATTCGCAAAGAGGCGACGGCGGACGCGAACTTGGTCGACTACCAGGCGGCGTGCCGCGGCTTCTCGTGGGCGACCGCGGCCGCGGCGCTCGACGGTCTGCCCACGGGCGGGCTCAACCTGGGCTACGAGGCGGTCGACCGGCACGCGCGCGGCCCACGCGCGCAGTTGTGCGCGCTGCGCTGGCTGGGCAAGGACGGCTCGCGGCGGGATCTGTCCTACGCAGAGCTCTCGGCGCTGAGCGATCGCTTCGCGCGCGTGCTACACGGGCTCGGCGTGGGCCCCGGCGACCGCGTCTTCGCGCTCGCGGGGCGGGTGCCCGAGCTCTACGTGGCGGCCCTGGGCACGGTCAAGAACCGCAGCGTCTTCTGCCCGCTGTTCTCGGCCTTCGGGCCCGAGCCGGTGAGGCAGCGGCTGTCGCTCGGGTCGGGGCGCGTCCTGGTGACGACCCGCGCGCTCTATCGGCGTAAGGTCATAGAAATTCGCAGTGATCTCAGTAATTTGGAGCACGTGATCCTGCTCGATGGGCCCAGCGACGAGGCCGGGCTGCTCGACGGGCCCGCGCTGCTCGAGGCGGCGGGCGACGCGCCCTTCACGGTGGAGTACACCGCCCCCGATGAGCCCGCGCTGCTGCACTTCACCAGCGGTACGACGGGGGTGCCCAAGGGGGCCGTCCACGTCCACGAGGCCGCCGTGGCGCACCTGCACACGGCGCGGGTGGCCCTCGATCTGCGCGACGGGGATCGCTTCTGGTGCACGGCCGATCCGGGCTGGGTGACCGGTACGTCCTACGGCATCTTCGCTCCGCTGCTGGCCGGCGTGACCAGCGTCGTGGACGAGGCCGAGTTCGACGCGAGGCGCTGGTACGACATCCTGGAGCGCGAGCGCGTCACTGTCTGGTACACGGCCCCGACGGCCCTGCGGATGCTGGTCCGCAGCGGTGGCGAGCTGGCCGCGGGGCGCGATCTGAGCGCGCTTCGGCACATCGCGAGCGTGGGCGAGCCCCTGGAGCCGGAGACTGTGACCTGGGGACGGCGGCACCTCGGTCATGCCATCCACGACACATGGTGGCAGACCGAGACGGGGGCCATCATGATCGCCAACTACCGCGCCGTGGACGTGCGACCGGGCTCCATGGGTCGGCCCGTGCCGGGCATCGAGGCGGGCGTGGTGCGCCGCACGCCGGATGGCGCCGTCAAGCAGGTCCCGGACGGCGAGGAGGGCGAGCTTGCGCTGCGCATGGGCTGGCCCTCGATGTTTCGCGGCTACCTGGGCGATCCGGCGCGATACGCGCGCTGCTTCGCCGACGGGTGGTACCTGACCGGCGACCTGGCCCGGCGCGACGCCGAGGGCTACTTCTGGTTCGTCGGGCGCGCCGACGACGTGATCAAGACCGCCGGCCACCTGATCGGTCCCTTCGAAGTGGAGCGGGTGCTGGTCGAGCATCCGTCGGTCGCCGAGGCGGCCGTCATCGGCAAGCCGCACCCGGTGGCGGGCGAGATCATCAAGGCTTTCGTGGTGTTGCACGTCGGCCACGCCGACTCGCCCGCCCTGCAGGCCGACATCGTCGCCTTCGCCCGGCGCCGCCTGGGAGCCGCGGTCGCGCCGCGCGAGCTGGCGGTGGTCAACGCCCTGCCTCACACCCGCAGCGGCAAGACCATGCGCCGGCTGCTCAAGGCGCGGGAGCTGGGGCTGCCCGAGGGCGATCTCTCGACGCTGGAGAACCCATGAGCGCTGATCCAACGAGCGCCGAGCCGACGAGCGCCGAGCCGAGCGACACTGGGCCGAGCGACACTGGGCCGAGCGACGCGACCTCCATCACCGCGGCCGACGGGGTGGGCACGTGGCTCCGGGAGAACGGACGGCGCCCCGGCGATGCCCTCGAGACCGCCCCCGAGCACGCCCTGGCGCTGCTGAAGGAGATGCTGCGCGTGCGGCGCTTCGAGGAGCGATGCGCCGAGCTTTACGCCGAGACCCGAATCCGCGGCTTCCTGCACTTGTACATCGGCGAGGAGGCGGTCGCGGTCGGCGTGATGCAGGCCCTCGGGCCGGACGACTCGATCCTCTGCACCTATCGCGAGCATGGTCACGCGCTGGTGCGCGGGGTGCCCGCCACGGCCGTGATGGCCGAGATGTTCGGCAAGTACGAGGGCTGCAGCCGCGGACGCGGCGGCTCGATGCACCTCTTCAGCGTCGAGCACCGCCTGCTCGGCGGCAACGCGATCGTGGGGGGCCACCTGCCGGTCGCGGTGGGCCTGGCGCTGGCGGACGCGCTGCAAGGGCGCGCGCGGGTGACGGCCTGCTTCTTCGGCGAGGGCGCGATGGCCGAGGGCGAGTTCCACGAGGCCCTCAACCTGGCCGCGCTCTGGAACCTGCCGGTGCTGTTCTGCTGCGAGAACAACTACTACGCGATGGGGACCGCGCTGACGCGGAGCGAGAGCG
>CALBMW010000688.1 GCA_937896275.1 uncultured Myxococcales bacterium | reverse complement strand
GTGGCGGGCGAGCGCGATCCGCGCGCCCTCGAGGCGGCGGCGCGGGCGGTGGTCGGCCTGGCCGGCGGCGGCGGGATCGACTACGTCGAGGCGCGGGATCCAGACGATCTGAGCGCGCTCGAGGGGCCCGCCGTGCGGATGCTGCTCGCGGTCGCGGTGCGCTTCGGCGGGACGCGGCTCATCGACAACGTGGTGCTCGGAGCGCCCTGACTCAGCCGAGCGCCCCGACTCACCGGGGGTTGGCGCTCACAGCAGCTTGTTCATCAGGGCGCCGGCGGCGGTGACCGCCACCGCGAGGATGGTCAGGCTGCGCATGTCCTCGATGTCGAGGGCGTCCCCCGTGGTGCCATCCACGATCTTCAGCAGCGCCATGTTGACGATGAAGGGCACGACCACCCACGCCAGCCCCAGGGTGAGGATGGCGGGCAGGAAGAGGATGCTCTTCAAGAGTGCGCCGAGCGCCCAGCCCAGGAGCAGGCTGGCCACGCCGAAGGCCGCGGCGGCCGCCACCGCGCCGCCGAGGCGCCGCACCTTCACCGCGGGCAGCATCGAGGCGCCCGCCATGAAGACGGCGGTGTAACCCGCCCACTTGATCAGCAAGTCGATCATCGCGTCCTCCGTGTCACCGTCAGCCCCGCCCCACCCCGCCGCGCCCTCAGCAGGACGCGCGCGGGCAGGCCCCGGTCGTCGTCGAGCAGCACCGCCTCGCGCGCGGTGAGATGGGCGGCGTCGACCGCCAGCAGCAACGCCGCCAGATGTCCGGCATCGTAGACGAACAGGGCCTCGCCGTGGGGCTTCAAGGCGGCCGCCGCCGCGCGCGTGAAGTCGCCGATGTCGCCGTGCAGGGCGTGGGTGGCGCGCGCGACGCGATCGTCGGCGCTCTGGCGGCCCCAGCCGGGCGGGTAGAAGGGGGGGTTGGTGAGGACCAGGTCGAAGGCCGGCGGCAGCGGCAGCGCCCGCACGTCCGCCCGCACCACCCCTGCGGGCCAGCCGTTCAAGAGAGCGTTGCGGCGCGCCTGGTCCGCGGCGGTCGCGTCGAGCTCGACGCCGACCAAGGAGCGCAGGCCGCCGTGCACCTGATGGAGCGCACCCATCAGCACGCCCGTGCCGCACCCCAGATCGAGGGCGCGGTCCCCGGCGCGTGGGTGGACGGCGCGCGCCACGTCGAAGGCCCACGGGCACGGATCGAAGCCGCCGCGGTCGCGGATGAGCCACCCGTCGCCCAGCGCGTCGACCGCCTCACCCCGGTGGAGCGCCACGCCGCGGCGCCGCGCCTCAGCGCGTCCGGCGCGCAAGGTCGACCGCTCGTGAGAAATGGGGGAACGTGCGCTGCATGGCTCTGAACTGCATGAACCTGACCTGCATCATCCCGCGGAGCCGCGGTTGAGGAAGCGCAGCATAGCCGGCCGCGCCCTGGGCGTCGTGGCGCTCGTCTTGGGCGTCGCGGCCACGGGCGCGGAGGCGAAGCCGCGCTTCGGCCTGGGCGTGGGCGTCCTGGTGCCGACCCTCGTGATGGTGGACGACGCCCAGCCGGAGGCCTCGCCCGGCCCGCTGCTGGTGATGAGCTTCGACGCCGAGATCGCGACCGAGGCCGACGCCGGCCTGTTTCTGCACGTCGCGTCCTTCGGCGCCGAGACCCGCGCGGAGCAGGTCAACCTGTTCGATGTGGGGTTGGCGGCGCACTGGATCGCCCTGCGCGACGCGCGCACCACGCTGCGGCTCGGTGGCGGCCTGGGCTATCGCCGGCTGTTCGCGGACGCGGCCCGCTATGACGCGACGCAGGGCATCGCGGTCGACCTCGACGCCACCCTGGGTCACCGCGTGGTCGCGCGCCTCGTGCTCGAGGTCCGGGTGGGGGCCACCGCGCAGCCGTGGGGGCGCAACGCGCAGGCCACGGTGATCCTCGCGCCGATGCCCTATTTCACGGTGGGGGCGGTCTTCTGAGAGCCGACGGCCGCCGGCGGCGCCCGAGCGCCCCGGTCAGATCTTGCTGAGCATCCGGCTGGTCGCGCCGGGCTTGCCCAGCGACAGCTTCTGGGCGATCTGGCGCAGGGCCGCCTTCTCGTCCTCGTCCACCGTCCAGAAGAGCCCGAAGAGGCCGCCGTTGGCCTTCGCCACGCGCAGCGCGAAGTCCTCGAGGTTGTTGCGGGCGCGGTTCGCCTCGACCTCCGGCAGCGCCCGCATCAGCGCCGCGACGAAGTCGAGGGCCGTCGCGAAGAACTCGGCCGACGGCTTGTTGACGAGCAGCGACTCGAAGTAGACGCGCGCCGGACCCTCGGTGATGCCGGTGGCCTCGGCGGCCTCGAGCAGCAGGTCGCGCTCGTCCGGCTCGATCTCGTCGTCGGCCCACGCCACCTGCAGCAGCGGAACCAGGTGCAGCACCGGGGCCGTCTCGGCGGTCACGCCCAGCTGCGCCAGCGCCGTCGCGATGTGGTCGTCCGAGACGCCACTGGCCTGCTTGATCAGGTTCGCTCGCTCTTCGGTGCTCAGGCGCTGGCGCATCTGCTCGATGAGCTGCTGGTTCTTTCGCAGGAACCACACCTCCTCGTGCGCCTTCTCCAGGGGTTCGAGCGGGTTGTTCTTGTCGTCGGACATCGGTCTGGGCCCTTTCGCGCGGATCGCCCGCCTACCTAACCACGGATGATCGAGGACGCAAGGGACATGGCGCAATCGAAGGCGTCGACGCCCCTCACCAAGTCGGCGCCTGACCGTCAGGTCACCGGGGTCGGCTCGAATCGTCCTCGCGCTTGCGCAGGAAGTCGACCAGCCCGCCGCGCACCGGATCGCTGAGCACGATCGTCAACAGCAGGCCGCTGGCGAAGCCGATGAACAGGCTGGCGGTGGTGTCCATGAGGTACACGTCGCCGTTGAGCAGGATGCCCAGCAACGGCAGCGTCATCGTCACGGCCAGATAGCCCACGCTGACGACCGCGCGCTCGGGCCGCGCGTGGGCGAGGGCCGCCGTGGCGCCCGCCGCCAGGATCCCCGTGACGCCGAAGGCCACCAGCGGGTGCCCGGCCGGCAGCCAGCCGCGCTCCGCTGACATCGCCAGGAACAGGCTCACGAAGCACAGCAGCAGCACGTAGGCGCCGAAGCGCACCGACTCGGCGCGGCCGAGGGCCCGCGCGTTCTCGAGGCCGTTGAGGATGGCCACGCCCATGAGCAGCAGGGCCAGCACCGCGCCGCTGACGTAGAACGGCATGACGCGGGCCATCTCGGTCGCCTTCTCGGCCTGCTCCACGTCGGGCAGCTCACCGTAATAGGCCTGCGCCGTCTCGAGCACGTCCTCGGGGTTGCAGCCGCCCAGCAGGGGCAGCGCGCCCAGCAGCAGCAAGGCGATGAGCAGCCGAATCACAGGGTCGCCTCGACCACGCGGTCGTGGCCGGCGTAGTCCGAATGCACCGCCACCGCGTGAAACTGTGCGGCGCACAGGGCGTGCGCCGCGGGGCCCTGGTCGAAGCCGATCTCGAAGAGCAGGCCGCCGCCGGGGGCCAGGCGCCGCGCCGCCTGATCCACCAGGCGCCGGATGACCGCCAGTCCGTCGGCGCCGCCGTCGAGGGCCAGCCGCGGCTCGAAGGCGCGCACGTCGACCATCAGGCGATCGACCTCGGCGCTGGCGATGTAGGGGGGGTTGCTGACGATGAGGTCGAGCTCGGTCACGTCGGCCAGGGACGTCAGCAGGTCGCCCTCGTGGAAGACGACGTTGGTCACGGCGTTGCGCTCAGCGTTGACGCGGGCCACCGCCAGGGCCTCCGCCGAGAGGTCGACGGCGTGCACCTGGGCGTCGGGGCGATCCTTGGCGATGGCCAGCGCGACGCAACCGCTGCCGGTGCCGACGTCCACCACGATGGGGGCCGCCATCGGCTTCAGGCGCGAGAGGGCCAGCTCGACGAGGCGCTCGGTGTCGGGGCGCGGGACGAGGACGCGGGCGTCCACCGCGAGGTCCAGGTTCCAGAAGGCCTTCTGCCCCAGGATGTAGGCCACAGGCTCGTTCTGCGCGCGCCGCTTGACGTGGGCGCGGATGGCGGTGAGCTCGTCGGGGGAGAGGGGCTTGTCCAACTCCATGTACAGGCGGACGCGGTCGACGCCCTGGGCCCCCGCGATGAGCAGCTCGGCGTCCAGGCGAGGGTTCTCGATGCCCTTCTGCTCGAAGAACGAGGCGGTCCAGCGGAGGACGCGGCGCAGCGTCCAGGTCTCGTCGTCGGCGCTCACGGGGGCGCAGTCTACGGGATGCGGAGCCGCAGCGGCGCAGTTTCGCGCGGCGATGATCGAGTCGCCGTTTGCCTCTTGGGGGGGGCGAGGAAATAATCGCCCGACCGGGTGGCCATCCGGCTCGCGGGAGCGGGCCGCGCGCTCCGCGTCGACGCCGCACTCCGGGAGCCCGCCGTGGTCAGGCCGGCCAGGCCGATGGACCCCCCACCCGAGTCGAGGAGCACAGACGCCCATGGCCGACCCCGGGGCCCCGCCCCGCAGCGACGCGCCCATCGACGAGCAGAAGGCGCACGCGGCCCACCTGGCCCGAATCAGCCCCAAGCGCACCGCCCTCAACGTCGTCGGGAATTACGGTCGCGCCGCGATCACGATGCTGCTCGGCCTGGTGCTCCAGGGCTATCTGGTGCGCAGCCTGGGCAAGGCCGAGTACGCGCTGTGGCCCCTGATCGGCAGCTGCACGGCCCTCGCGGCGCTCATCCCCCGCGGCATCGGCGCCGGCGTGGCCCGCTTCCTGGCCCACGCGCTGGGCGAGGGCGAGGTCGACGAGATCGAGCGCATCACGACCAGCGCCTTCGTGGGGCTCACCGGCGGCGCGCTCGCCTACGCCGGGGTGGTCGTCGTGCTCAGCGTCGGCTTCGAGTCGATCTTCGACGTGCCCGCGGGCACCGAGGGCCTGGGCGGCTGGGCGATGCTGCTCGCGGGGCTCGCCGGCGCCTTGTCGGTGCCCTTTGGCGTGTTCCAGGGCGGCCTCTCGGCGTCGCAGCAGTTCGTGAAGCTCAACGCGCTCCGAACGGTGACCTACGTCGCCCGGGTGGTGCTCATCGTGGGCCTCTTCGTGCTCGACGAGCCGCGGCTGCTGTGGGTGGGCCTGGCCTTCTTCGTCATCGCGGTGATCGACTCGGTCGCGCTGGCGGTGCTCGCGCGGCGGGCGGTCCCTTGGCAGCGGCTGAGGCGCGCGGCCTTCGACTGGGGCGTGCTGCGCCGTGTCAGCACCTTCAGCGGGTGGTTCCTGATCAGCAGCATGGCCGGGCTGCTCTACTGGCACACCGACAACTTCATCATCAACAAGCTGATCGATCCGACCCAGGTGGCGGGCTACGCCATCGTGGTCTCGCTCGTCAACGCGGCCTATCAGGTGATGGTGCTGGGCTGCCAGGCGCTGACCCCGGCGTTCACGGTGATGCACGCCCAGGGGGACATCGCGCGGATGGTCCGGGTGGTCTACCGCACCAACCGGACGATCGTGCCGCTGGCGGTGCTGCCGATCGTCTTCGCCATGATCAACGGCGAGGAGATCCTGGTGCTGTACGTCGGCGAGGCGTTCCGCGAGTACGGCGTGCTGTTCTGGCTCATCGGCGGCGGCGTGCTGGTCGCCGCGACCAACCAGGTCACCAACTCGGTGCCAGTGGCCTTCGGTCGCATGCGGGCGGCCAGCATGGCGATGTTCGCGGGGGCCTTGGTCAACGTGGTGCTGAGCGTGGTGTTCGCCTTCGGCTTCGGCTGGGGTCTGCTGGGCGTGGCGGGGGGCACGCTGGCCACGTGGGTGATCTACAAGCTCATCTTCTGGTCGTGGCTGGTGGCGCACATGATGGGCGTGCGGCTCGGCCCCTTCATGGCCAGCGCCACCCTGCGTCCCTGGGCCATCGCGGCCCCCGGCATCGCCTGCCTGGTCGCGGCCCGGTGGCTGGACATCGGCCACGGCCTGTTCGGGCTGGCGGCGGTGGGGCTGTTCGCCGCGGCGGTCGAGGGGGTATTCCTGGCGACCGTCGGGCTGGATCCGATCGATCGCAAGTGGGTGCGCGACCGTCTGGGGCGGCTCGCGCGCCGGGGGAGGCCCGGCTGAGCCCGCTCGACAGCCCTGCTCGGTGGGCGCCCCGAGCCCCTCCCGAGACAGCCCGGGGTCCGGCGGGGCCAGAGTCATGCTGGGCCGACGGTGCGGGCCGACGGTGTGGGCCGACGGTGTGGGCCGACGGTGTGGGCCGACGAGAGAGGACGCGATGAGGATCTGCATGTTCGTGCGCAACCCGGTCACCGGCGATCCGCGCGTCGTCCGGGAGGCGCTGGCGCTGGTGGGGGCGGGCCACGCGGTGACGGTCATCGGGCGCAGCGGGCGAGGGATGCCGCGCCGCGAGACCCACCATGGCGTCTCGGTGCTGCGCCTGCCCCGCTTGGGGGAGCGGCTCCGGGGCCTGCCGCGCGCGGCGCTGGGTCGAGTCCGGCGCGGCGAGACCGAGTCGGCGCCGGGCGGCGAGGGAGGCTGTGAGGTCCGGCCGGTCGCGCCCGACCGGCGTCGCTCGCAGCACCGGCGGCGCGATCGTTTGCGCACCGAGATCGGCGAGGCCAACTACCTGGCCAGCGCCGTGGCCGCGGGCGCGCGGCTGCGCGCGGACGCCTACCACGCGCACGACCTCGACACGCTCGAGGCCGCGCGCCTGTGCGCCCGCCTCACCGGCGCGCGGCTGATCTACGACAGCCATGAGCTGTGGATCGACTGGCAGGGCAACAAGTGCGGCGCCCCCGAGTGGCGCCTCGAGCGCTGGCGCGCCATCGAGACCCGGGGCGCGCGCGCCGCCGACCGCGTGATCACGGTCAGCGACGCCCTCGCCGACGAGCTGGTGCGGCTCTATGACATCGAGCGCCCGCTGGTGCTGCGCAACTGCGCCCCCCTCCGCCCGCTGACCCGATCGACGCGCCTCCGCGCGCTCATCGGGGGCGCCGCGACGCGGCCGATCGTGCTCTATCAGGGCGGCTTCTCGACCGGCCGGGGCCTCGACGGCCTCGTGACCGCGGCCGAGTTGCTGCCCGAGGTCGACGTGGTGCTGATCGGGGCGGCCTCACCCTATCGCGACGCGCTCGCCCGCCGCGCCGAGGGCTCGCCTCACCGCAACGTGCACGTGCTGCCCCGGGTGTCCCTCGACGCGCTCTGGGAGCTGACGGTGGGCGCCGATCTGGGCGTGGTGCTCACCGAGCCCGTCTGCCTGAGCTACGAGATGTCGCTCAGCAACAAGGTCTTCGAGTACATGGTCGCCGGCCTGCCCATCCTGGGCTCGACGATCGCGAGCCACCGCGCGCTGGCCGACGAGACGGGCGCGCTGCTGCTGGCCGACGCCGCCGATCCTGCGGATCTGGCCGCCAAGGTGCGGGCGCTCGCCGGCGACCCCGAACGGCTGCTGGTCATGGGGCGGCGGGCGCGGGCCTGGGCCGAGCGCAAATACAACGCCGAGGCCGAGCAGGCGCGCCTGGTCCTCGCCTACGCCGCGCTGGGCGCCGAGTAGGCCGGGGCAGCCTTCAGCGGTGAGCCTTCAGCCCGGCCCGATTCCAGGGCCGTCTCTCCGCAGATACCCGCGGCGAACGCCCCCCGTGCGGCCCCGGCCACGGCGTTCGGGACCCGGCAGGGTGCGGCTGAGAGCTGAAAGCCGAAAGCTGAAAGCCGATCAACCGCTCGCAAGCCAGGCGCGGGCCGACCCCAGGCCGCCGGTCAGGGCGAGATGTAGCGCATGCACCCGGTGATGTGTGGGCGGCGCGTGACGTCGGGAGCCGTCTCCTCGCAGATCACGTCGAAGGCCGCCAACCACTCGACGACCTGCTCACCCTCGCATCGCACGGCCTGAAACACCTTGCCGCTGCCCGAGCCGGGGGTGACCTGCGCGCCGGACTGGCGCACCGTGCACTGTGCGGCGAAGGGCCGCTCGGTGTCGTTGGGCAGCAGCACCTTGACGCCGGTGGCCGCGGGGACGGCGAAGGTGCCCTTGTGGACCTCGTCGGCGCCGCACCCCAGGATCGGCGCAGGAGCGCCCTCGTTGTGTCCGCCCGTGTTGACCAGGACGCCGTCGCCGCTCGCGCCACCGACGATCTGCGCCGTGTAGGCGCCTCCCTCGGTCTCGGAGGGCTCGATGCTCCCCAACGCCCGTCGATGGATGAGCTGGGTGCCGCCCCGGACATCGAGGGCGCCCTCCGCGCCCGTGCACACCCGGCTCGCGCCGGTGAAGGCCGATGGGATGACGAAGTCGCCGGTCGTGGTCCCGCCGGTGCCGCCGCCAAGCACGATCTCGTCCGGCCCGCCGCCAGGGGCCTGCCCGGTCCCGAGGATTCGAATGATGGGCGAGGCGCTCAACGCCACGAGCGGCTCCTCGATCACCGCGATCTTGAAGGCCGCTTGCATGGGGCAGGCGGGGTTGCGCCCGTCGCAGACGGTCAGGCGCGTGACGCCGTGGCCCTCCTCGTCGAGCTCGACCCGCGGGGGCTGGACCACGCCGGCGCTCGCCGGATCGATCCAGACGCGCACGTCGCCCGCGTAAGGCTCGCCGCTCTCGCGCTCGGTCAGATCGAAGACGGCGATGACCGTCTCTTTCCCGTCCGCGTGGAGGGACATCTTCTCCAGCTGCCACTCGACGTTCAGCTCGGGGACGCCGCCGTCGTCGGGCGGTCGCGGCGTGTCGCACCCAGAAGGGGTGCAGACCAGCCCCGGGTCGCAGGGCGTGTAGGAGATTCGGCAGGTCCCGCCCTCCTCGCCGGGCTTCGGCTCGGTGTCGCCGCAGCCCACGATGAGGGTGACACCAAGCAACCAGCCGCCGCGGAGGCGACGCGTCATACCGCGCGCAGTCATCATGCGGCACACAGTATCATCATGCGGCGCACATCATCATCACGCGGCGCACATCA
>CALBMW010000687.1 GCA_937896275.1 uncultured Myxococcales bacterium | reverse complement strand
CGTCGAGCGTGATCCGCCACTTCTCGGTGCCGTCGAGCGCCCAAACCAGGGTCACGGTGCGGGCGGGGCCGGCGTTGTCGAGGGTGGCGTGCACCCACACCTTGTCGCCATCGGGGGCGAAGCGGGCGCGGGCGCCGACCAAGGCGCGGTGCTCGACGCCCGTGCCGGCGGCGAAGGTGGTGAGCGTCATCGGCTCGGCGGCCGCGACGGGCGAGGCCGACAGCAGGACGGCGACGATGGACAAGGCGAGGGGCAGCGCGTGGCTCATGGGATCTCCTGATCGTGGCGGGGTGGTGAGGGCCGGGTGGCGCCCTGCGACCGCGTCTGATCGATCGTTTTGCGTGAAGCGTGCCAGGGGCGTCCTGGGCACGATCCGGTGGCGGGGCTGAGCGTCCCTTCAACGAGTACACATTTGGCAGCACGTGCGTCTATGTTTCATCGCGAACTCCACCGTGGGCGCCGCCGCGCGGCTGGCGTACCATGCCGCCGTGGATCCCGTCTCCGAGAGCGCCTACGTGGCGATGGCCAACGTGGCCGACTTCGCGGCGTGGCGGGCGGCCGTCGCGCGCTTCTTCGTCGGCGCGCCGGCGCCCCCGGCGGTGGCGGCCTTCGTGACGGTGCGCGGCGGCCGGCTGTCGTTCCGGGGTCCCTTCGCGCGCGGCGACGTCCTCCTGGATCCCGATGATCCGTGGCTCGAGTTTCTCCGGCATCGCAAGGACATCGCCTTCCCACTCGACCGTGACGCCGCGATGGGCTTCGTGCGTTTCCTGCGTGCGCTCGCGGATCTGGGCCGGGCGGGGCCCCCTCCGCCCCTGCCCACGCTCGCCGGATCGGTGCGCGCGGTGGCGCCCGGCGGCGAGGTGGTGTGGGTCCTCTGCTGGTGGCGCGACGCGCGCGAGGGCCGCTGGACGGCGCCCTTGCACGATCGCCTGGTACGCCTGGGGCCCCTGCTGGCGCAGGCGGCGTTGCGCCTGGAGCAGGTGGCGGCCCAGACGCGGCAGGCCTTCGAGGCGCTCGATCACCTGCGCACCGTTCTGGAGCGGCGCGCGCCGGGCGCCGGCGGTCACGGCGATCGGGTGGGCCGTTACGCCCGCGCGACCGCGACCCTGCTCTGCGATGAGCCCCGCTTCGAGCGCCCCCTGCGCCCGGACGAGGTGGACGACATCGCGCTCGCCGGCCGGTACCACGATCTGGGCAAGCTGCACCTCGATCCCGAGATGCTGCAGCGCCCGGGTGAGCTGACGCGGCGCGAGTGGCTCGACATCACGCGCCACCCCCTGCTGGCGGCAGACTTCCTCGCCGCGCACGACGACACGGCGCGCCTGCTGCCCGCGGTCCGTGCGCACCACGAACGCTGGGATGGTCGCGGCTACCCACGAGGGCTGCTCGGAGACGCCATCCCGATCGCGGCCCGCGTCCTGGCAGTCTGCGACACCTTCGACGCGGTGACCCACGATCACCCCTACCGCTGCGCCCGACCGGTGGACGAGGCCCTGGCGGAGCTGCGCGCGGGCTGCGGCGCGGCCTTCGATCCCGCCGTCCTGGCGGCCTTCGAGGCGGCCGTCGCCGAGGGCGCGATCGACCTCGCCTGGGCCCTGCACGCCGAAGAGACCGACCGCTACGCCGTCGCCGAGGCGCACGCTCGTGCCGGCCTCGCGCGCCCCGCCGCGACCGCGCGCGTGCGCCGCAACCGACTGTCCCTGTTGCAGGTCTTTGCACGGGTGCGCGCGCGCGGCGGCCACCACGACGACGCCGAGGTCGCTCTGCGCGAGGCGGCGTCGCTCGATCCCACCGATCCCCGCGTGCCCCTGGCCCGCGCGCACATGCTGCACACCCAACGTACCCGAGGCGCCGAGGCGCGGCAGGCCCTGACCGAGGTGTTCGCGCGCGTGGGCGGCGAGCACGCCCTGAGGGCGCACGCCAGCGCGCGCCACCTGCTGGCCAACCTGGAGCGGATCAGCGACGACCGCGACGCGGCCCTGGCCCACCTCGAGGCCGCGCGACGCCTGGTGGTGATGCAGGGCGACGCCGAGCGCGAGGCTCAGGTGCTCGACACGCAGGGCAACGTCCACCTCTGGTCGGGAGACCTTCAGGTCGCGCGGCGGTTGTTCGCGCAGAGTCAGCTCATCAAGATTCAGCGGGGCGACCACCAGGGGCAGGCGATCAACCTGGGAAACCAGGCGCGGCTGGCCTTCTTCGAGGGCGATCTGGACGAGGCGCGCCGGCTGTTCGAGCAGAACCTGGCCCTGAGCCGCGACCTGGGCGACGCGCGCGGCGTGGTGGTCACGCTCAACGGTCTGGGCTTGGTGCACGTGTGCGCGGGGGCGCTCGACGCCGCAGCGGACGCCTTCGACGAGGCGTCGGTGGAGGCGACCGGCAACGCCTGGGGCGCGTTCTTCGCGGCCAGCGGCGCGGCGCAGGTGGCGATCGCGCGAGGCGGGGCGTCGGGGCCGGCCATCGAGGACGCGGCGCGGCGGTCCGACACGCTGGGCGGGGCGAACCCGCGGGCGGTGGTGACAATGCTGCGGGCTCTGGCGCGCGATTCGGTGGACGCGCTGTCGATCGCCTTCACGGCGCTCAGCGCGTGCGGCAACCTGACGGCTTACGAGCAAGCCCGCGTCCTCGGCGCGCTGCAGCGCCACGCCCTCGCAGGCGCGACGCTGCCGGGTGAGGTGCTCGCCGCCATCGGGGTGACGCGGGGGGCGCGGCTGGGGTGGCTCATCCCCGGCTGATCGGGGCGCGGGCGGAGAGGGAGTGAAGCGGTGAGAGAGACGCGCGTGATCCTGACCGTGCTGACGGGCCCGCTCGCAGGCCACCGACTGTGCTTCGACGGCCCCGCGACCTGCGTCGTCGGGCGCCAGCCGGACTGCGAGCTGCAGTTGCCCAGTGACGAGGCGGGGGTCTCGCGGCGGCACGCCGCCTTCGACTTCGATCCGCCGGCCGTGCGTGTGCGCGACCTGGGCGGCGTCAACGGCACCTGGGTGAACGACCGCCACGTCGGTGAGCGCACGGACGGGCGCGAGACCGAGGCCGATCTGGCCCACGACGATCGCGTCGTCGTCGGCGAGACGGTCCTGCTCGTCAGCATCGAGGCGCCCGTGGGCGTCGAGCGCGCCCTGCGCTGCGCCTGCGGTCGGATCCGACCCGCCACGCGACAGCACGCCGACGGCGTCGGCTGCGGCGAGTGTGCCCAGACTGTACGAGACACGCCGGCCGAGTTCGACGCCCGCGCCGAGCACGGCCTCGACGCCTTCCCGGGACACCGCATCGTGCGCGTGCTGGGCGCGGGCGGCATGGGCAAGGTGTACCTGGCGCTCGAAGGTGCCACCGGTGAGCAGGTGGCGCTCAAGGTGCTGCTCAGTCAGGTCGCCGTGGACGAGAGCAATCGCCGCGGGTTCCTGCGCGAGATGGAGGTCGCCGGGGCGCTGGAGCACCCCAACCTGGTCCGCCGGCGCGTCGTGGGCAACCAGGGCCGCACCTTCTGGTTCTCGATGGACTACTGCCCCGGCGGCAACCTGGCAGACCTCGTCCAACGGCGGGGGGGACCTCTGGCGCCCGAGGAGGCGGTCCCGCTGATCATTGCCGCCCTCGAGGGCTTGGCCTTCATGCACGAGCGGGGCTTCATCCACCGCGATCTCAAGCCCCAGAACATCCTGCTCGACGACCCGATGAGCCGGCCCATGCTGGCGGACTTCGGGCTCGCCAAGAGCTTCGAGCAGGCCGGGCTCACCGGCCTGACGGTCACCGGCAGCGTGCGCGGCACCCCGCACTTCACGCCGCGCGAGCAGGTCACCAACTACAAGTACGTCAAGCCGGTGAGCGACGTCTGGAGCATGGGGGCGACGCTGTACTACCTGCTGTCGGGTGACGTACCGCGCGGCTCGACCGGCGTCGACAACCCCATGCTGCGCGCACTGACCACCGAGCCGACCCCGCTGGTGAGGCGCGCGCCGCGCATCCCGACGCCCTTGTGCGAGGTCGTCGACCGCGCGGTCGCGACCGATCCGACGGAGCGCTTCCCCAGCGCGCGGGCGCTGCAGCGAGCCCTCGAGGCGGCGCTTTGAGCGCCGAGGACGAGCCGCCGCCCACCCTCGAGATGGCCCGGCCGCCCCCCCTCGGCCGGCCCGACGGGTTGGCCCCGACGGTGCCCGCGCCACGCGACGCGATCGTCACGACGCCCGG
Source organism: uncultured Myxococcales bacterium (assembly GCA_937896275.1). GTDB lineage: Bacteria > Myxococcota_A > Bradymonadia > UBA7976 > UBA1532 > JACKDN01. The sequence continues at coordinate 1,198 of CALBMW010000687.1, read as the reverse complement.
CCCGGACCCCCCGGCCTGGTCCGCGGGCGACGTGATCCTCGATCGCTACCGCGTGCTCGGCGTGCTCGGTCAGGGCGGCATGGGTCAGGTCTTCCACGTGCGCCACGCGGAGTGGGACGTCGAGATGGCCGTCAAGACGCCCCTCTGGCGTCACGTCAGGCGCTCCGGCGGCATCGACGACTTCGTGCGCGAGGCCGAGACCTGGGTGGGCCTCGGCCTACACCCCCACGTGGTCTCGTGCTACTTCGTGCGCCGGCTCGACGGCCTGCCGCGCGTCTTCGCCGAGTACGTCGCCGGCGGTCACCTGGGCGCCTGGATCGGCGACGGCCGTCTGCGGGAGGGCGACCCGGAGCAGGGGCTCGCCCGCGTGCTCGACGTGGCGATCCAGATGGCTTGGGGCCTCGATCACGCGCACCTGCACGGGCTGGTGCATCGCGACGTCAAGCCGGCCAACGTGATGATGACGCCGGCCGGGGTCGCCAAGATCACCGACTTCGGCTTGGCGCGCGCGCGCGACGATCGGCGGCCCGAGGACTCGCTGGCCTACACGCCGCGCTATGCGGCCCCCGAGCAGCTCGACGGGGTGCCCCTCACGCGCGCCGTGGATGTCTTCGCCTTCGGGGTCACGCTCGCCGAGATGATCATCGGCGAGGCGGTCTGGGCCTTGGGCGCGGCGGCGGGCCTCGCGTGGCGGCAGTGGCTCGAGGCGCGGGCCCCGGAGGCACGCCCGACGATCCCCACCGGCGTGGCGGAGCTGACGACCGCGTGTCTGGCGATGGACCCGGCCGACCGGCCGCCCGATCTGGGCGCGGTGGCCGAGCGGCTGCGTCGCGCCTACCACGGGGTGACCGGCCTGGCGCACCCGCGGCCGGTCCCGGCCGTCGCCGACGCGCGCGCCGATGGGCTCAACAACCGGGCGGTCTCACTGCTCGAGCTCGGCCGTGAGGGGGCCGCGCGGGCCCTCCTCGACGAGGCGCTCGCGATCGATGGGCACCACCTGCTCGCGACCTACAACCTCGCGCTCCTGCGCTGGCGGGGTGGCGAGCAGGACGACCTGGCCGCGGCGCGCGCCGTCACCGCTGCGGGGGGCTCCGCATCGCGGCCCGGCCTGGCGCAGCTGCTCGTGGGCTGGGTCCACGTGGAGCGGGGCGACCCGGACGCGGCGACCGTCGCGCTGGAGCGCGCGGCGCCCCACCTG
>CALBMW010000686.1 GCA_937896275.1 uncultured Myxococcales bacterium | reverse complement strand
CCACCGCGGTGCTCGAAGGCGTCGGGCTCTGGGTCGAGGGGCGCGCGGCCGAGGTGGGGGAGGTGGCCCCCCGGGCGGCGCGGGGCGATCACCTGGGCCTCGACGCCGCAGCGCACACCCTGCGTTGGGCGGCGCCGCTCGAGACTCAACCCGGCTTCCGACCGGCCGCGCGCGCGGCGTGGTTGGGCCGCCCGGGGGCCACCGTGAGGTGGTCGGGTCCGACGGGCGAGGCGACCTGGATCGAGCTGCGGCTCGACGGCACCGACGGCTGCGCGCACAGCGAGTGGACGGTCGTGGCCGCGGCCTCGGACGGGGCCTTGGTGCTGCCCAGACCGGCGACGGGCGATCCGCTCCTCATGCCGCGCGTCGACGCCCGGCTCACGGTGCACGGCTGGGCGGGCGTGGGCTTCGACGCGCTCGTGCAGCCCGACGCCGTGGATCGTCTCCGCCCCTCGCAGGCCACCTTCGGCCGATGGGCGCGCGCGGCGAGCGGCACTTGGCGAGGCGGCGCGGCGAGCTGTGAGCCGGAGCCACGGGCGGGGACATGGCTGCTCGACGACGCGATCTGTCGCCGGGGAGAGGCGGCGCCCAGCGTGCTGATCGATCGGTGCGGCGCCGTGGTGGGCGATCCCGCGGCCGATCGGTGCGGCACTCTGGTCGCCGACACGTTCACGGCCTTGGACGGGCCGCCCTGGCCCGCGGTCCTCGACGCCGACGGCGCGCTCGACATCGTCGACGCCGGCTGGCGCCTTCGACCCCGCGGCGCCCCGGGGGACGAGGCGCCGCGGTCCCTGCTGGGCAGGTGGTCGTCCTTCGAGCGGGTGGAGCAACGCGAGGCCCCCGACGGTGCCCGCGACGAGCCGGTCCGGGTGGAGGCGGGCGGCGGCGCGGATGGGCCGTGGTTGCGCGTGGACGCGCTCGGTCAGGTCACGCTGCGCACGCCCCACGTCGCCTACGACGGCGTCCTGCGGATCGAGGGGCCGGCCCTCTTCGTCGAGGTGATCGATCGCGGCTGCGAGGCGCCGAGACGGGTGGCTGTCACCGTGCAGGACGACGCCGCCGTGCTCATCGACGAGGTGCCGCGGACCGATGGAGGGCGCGTGCTCCGCCGGCTGACCTTCCGGCGGTGACTCAGGTGCGGTCTGCGCCGTTGAATCAGAAGGCGTCCGCACCGAAGGGCAGGAGGGCAAGGGCGGTGCCGCCGGGGTACTGCAGCGCGGGCACCGCAGCCAAGGCGCGCACGGCGGGTAGCGTCGCGAGCGCCTGCGCCCACGCGGGCACCTCCGGCGCCGCGAAGATGGACGCCAGGGCGCGAACCGGCGCGCGCGGCAAGCCCCCCCAGGCGCTCACCGGCTCCGGGTACACCTGCAGCCGGTAGTCGTCGTCGCCCAGGCCGGCCCGCGAGACCGCGAGGTCGATCGCGGTGAGCAGGCCCGCCGGTCGATCGACCAGCCCACAGGCCAGCGCCTGGGCCCCGGTCCAGACCCGACCGCCGGCCAACGGCGCGACCTGATCCTTGCGCAGCTTCGGCCGGCCGGCCGCCACGCGCTCGAGGAACAGGTCGTAGAGCGCGTTGACCGCCTCGCCGACCACCGCCTCGTCGTCCGGCGTCCACGGCACCGCCTCGCTCAGCAGCGCCGCCCGCTTTCCTCGCAAGAACACCGTCTTGCCGACGCCGACCATGCCGTACAAGCCGGACAGGTCGAACTTGCCCGTGAAGACCCCGATGCTGCCGGTGATGGTCTCGGGCAGCGCCAGGATCTCGGCCCCCGGGGCGGCCACGTAGTAGCCGCCCGAGGCCGCGATGTCGCCCATGCTCACGATCAGCGGCTTCTCCTCCGCCAGCCGCGTGAGGGCTCGCCACATCACGTCCGAGGCCGTGACCGAACCGCCGGGGCTGTCGATGCGCAGCACCACCGCGCGGACCCAGGGATCGGTGCGCAGCGCGTCGACCGACCGCACGAAGGTCTGGGCGCCGGTGCTGGCCGCGCCCACGATCGGGTTCACCAGGGACTCGCCGTCGGTGATGTTGCCCACCACGTACAGCACGCCGATGGTCGGCCGCCGGCCCCAGCGCGGATCACGGTGATCGAGCAGGTGCGCGGCGTCGGTGAAGCGCACGCGAGATCCGTAGGCGTCGCGCATGATCTGTTCGAACTCGTCATAGAAGACGACGCCGTCGACCAGCCCCGCCTCCTTCGCCGCCTGCGCGGCATAGGGGCCGGCGTCGATGAGCGCGGTGACCTGGTCCGGCGTCAGCCCGCGCCCCTCGGCGATGTGGCCCACGATGCGGCCGTACAGATCGTCGAGCAGCGAGTCTTCGACCTGCCGCGACACGGGCGAGGGCTCCGCGCGCGTGAAGATCTCGGGCGCCGTCTTGTAGGCCCCGGCGGTCACGAACTGCGCCCGGATGCCCAGCTTGCCCAGCAGCGCGCCGAGGTGCAGCAGCTCGCCCCGCACGCCGGTGAGGATCAGCCCGCCGGCGGCGGTGGTGTAGACGTGATCGGCGGCCGCCGCGATCGAGTAGATGCGCGTGTCGGCCACCGGCACGTAGGCGTAGACCGTCTTGCCCGCCCGGCGGAGCTCACCGATCGCCTCGCGCAGCTCGGTGGCCTGGGCCCAGCCCAGCTGCGCGTCGCCGAAGGCCAGCAGCACCGCGTCCACGTCGTCGTGCCGCGCGAGCCGCCGCAGGGTGCGCAGCAGGCCGAGGAAGGGGGCCTCGGGCTCGGGGAAGATCAGGCCGCGCGTTCGATACTCCGAGGCGTCGCTGATCTCGACCTCGACCACGGTGGGGCGCCGGAACAGGCTGGGGCTGTCCTCGCCCCGCGTGCGCAGCCGCCCGGTCACGGCGATGCCGGCGCGCCCGTCGCCGTCGCTGGCGTCCGGGGCGTAGCCGAAGACCCCGACCCCCGCCAGGCCCTCGTCCGACAGGCCGATCAGCACGCGGTGCAGCGCGTCGTCCCGCGCGTCGAGCGCGTCGTAGCGCGCGGTCAGCGTCAGCGATCCGAAGAGGCGCACCGCGAGGCGGCCACCCACCGTCGCCTGGTCGCCGTCCTCGGCGACGCCGGCGCTGGCGCTCAGCGTCAGCCTCTCGGTGCCGGGGCGAAGGGCCAGACCCAGCGCGTAGCCACGCTCGAGCTGGACCTGCGGCAACTCCACCCCGTCGGACGCGCGCGGCCTGACCGTGGGCGCGGTGAAGTCGGTGATCGTGAGGCCCGCCGCCACCCAGCGCGCGGGACGCAGTTGGAGGCCGAAGTCGAAGCTGCTCTCGCCGTCGAGCAGCCCGGGATCGTCCGCGAAGAAGCTGTGCCACGCGAAGCCCGCGGTCAGCATCGGCGAGAGCCGCAGTGCATGCGCCCAGGTCACCTTCATCGGCAGCCTGGTCTGCTCGCCGGGCGGGTCGAGCCACTGCAGGCCCAGCGCGGTGTGGTAGGGGTCGAGCACCCCCAGGCCGAGGAACAGCGCGTGGCCGTCACCGCGGTGATCGTGGGGACCGCTGGCCGCGTAGGTGTAGGCGAGCTCGAAGGCTTCGCCGAAGGCGACGCCGGCCGGGTTGACCTCGGTCGCGTCGACATGATCGCCCGCGGCCAGGTCGCCGTGCGGCTGCACGACGCCCGCGGTGAGGCGCTGGGCTTGGGCGGGGCAGGCGGCCAGGGCCGCGACGAGCAGGGCTACGGTGCGCACGGGGGCTCCCGATCGGCTGGGGCGGTCAATCGAGCAGCACGGCGGTGACGCCGTCGCCGCCCTCGTGCCGCAGTCCGGGCCGCTGGTCCCGCGCATAGCGGCACCCGCGAAGCCAGTCGCGCACCTCGCGCTTGAGCGCGCCGGTGCCGTGGCCGTGGATGATGAAGGCGACGCCCGCCTCGCGCTCGAACTGAGCGTCGAGGAAGCGCTCGATCTTCTCGATCGCCTCGTGGGCGCGCAGGCCGCGCACGTCGACCGTGTTGTCGGGTGTCTGGGGGGGGGTGTCGTCCCAGCCGATCACGGCCGGCGGCTCGTCGGCGCGGTGCACGACGGCCTTGGCCTTGGCCTGCTTGGCCTCGCTTCGGCTCACGGGTCGCAGATCCGAGGCGTCGACCTTGAGCGTCAGCGCGCCGGCCTGCACCTGGCACCGCCCCCGGTCGTCGGGGGGGGCGGTGAGCTCGGCCTCGGCGTTCATCGACACCACCCACACCCGCTGTCCGGCGCGCAGGGTCTGGGGCGCGGGCGCCGGGCCCGCGGCGGCCTGCTTCTCGGCCTCCTTGGCCTCGATGACCCGCTCGATGGCCCGATCGACGCGGCTCTTCTGCTGGTTCACCCAGTCCGCGTCCCGCCGCTGCCCCTGCTTCAGCTCTCGCTTCATCTTCTGCAACTCGTCGCGCAGCGTGCGCGCTTCGTCCAGGGCCGCGTCCCGCTCGCGCGCCAGCCCGTCTCTCAGCCGAAGGCGCAGCCGCGCCTCGTGGGCGTCGGCGGCCTCGCGCGCGACGGCCAGGGCGCTGCGCTCCGCTTCGGCCGCCTTGCGCGCCACCCGCGCCTCGCTCGTCTCGTGCTCCAGCCTCTCGATGACCGACTCGAGCGCGCGGTGCTGCGGCCCGGTCAGCTCGATCGCGCGGTCCACGATGTCCGTCGCGAGCCCGAGCCGTCGCGCCGTGCGCAAGGCCGACGACGCGCCCGGGACGTCCAGCGTCAGGTGGTAGGTGGGCACGTTGCGGTCGGGCGCGAAGCCCATCGCGCCGTTGCGGAAGCGCGGGTCGTCGAAGGGCAGGGCCTTGAGCGACTCATAGTGCGTGGTCACCACCACCAGCGCCCCACGATCGGCGAAGCCCTCCAGCACCGCCTGGGCCAGCGCTGCGCCCTGAATGGGATCGGTGCCGACCGCGAGCTCGTCGAGCAGGACCAGGCTGTCGGGCCGCAGCGCCTCGATGATCGCGTTCAGGTTGGCGATGTGCCCGCTGAAGGTGGACTTGCTGTCGTCCAGGCTCTGCTCGTCGCCGATGTCGGTGAAGACGCCCGGCACGCGCGGCACCTGTGAGCCCGGCTGGGCCGGCACATGCAGGCCGGCGAGCGCCATCAGCGTGCAGAGCCCCGCCGTCTTGAGCGCCACGGTCTTGCCGCCGGTGTTGGGGCCGGTG
>CALBMW010000685.1 GCA_937896275.1 uncultured Myxococcales bacterium | reverse complement strand
GGCCGGCCGGCTCGACGTGCACGGTGGCGCGCGCGCGGCCGATGCCGTTGCGGCCGATGCCCTCGACCACCAGGAAGTAGTCGCCGGCCGGCACCACGCGGTCGAAGCCGAAGCCGCAGGCGATGGGCCCCACGTCGCCGCAGCGCTCGACGAGGTAGGCGCCCGCCGCGAGGCGGTCGGTGATGGGATCGATCTCGACGCGCACCCGGCCCGAGGTCGGCATGGACAGGCTGTAGATCGCGTCGGGCCCATCCGGACCCAGGCAACCGTCGACGTCGTCCCGCGCGCGGTCCAGGTTGACGGTCAGGGTCGTGTTGCCCATGGCGTCGAGCGTGATCGCCTCGGCCTGCTCGCAACGGTCGTTGCGGGGCGCCGCCGCGAGGGGCGCGGTCGCCACCTGCAGGCTGTAGCTCGGGTCGTCGCCGGAAGCGACGCCATCCACCAGGACCACATAGGTGCCCGGCTCGGTGATCGCCGCGCGCGCGACGGCGGGGTTGGGCAGCGCCACGAGCGGATCGTCGCTCGGCAGTGAGCCGATCGAGCACGCGACCTCGCTGCCGGCGTTGATGCAGTCGGCGCGGACCGAGACCACTGGGTCGCCGAGCGTACCCGTGGCGCGGCCCGCGACCTGCGCCGTCAGGAGCACCGGCGGGAAGACGCAGGGCGTGTTGACGCACTCGCCGCTCGCCGAGTCGGGATCGTCGACCGTCACGGCGTAGCCGATCTCGCCCCCGTCGGCCCGCACGGCGGCACAGGTCGGCGAGGTCTCGTCCCCGTTGCCCAAGGCGCCCTCGGCGGTGACGACCCCGTCCCGCAGCGCCAGCGGCTCGGCGTCGTCACAGAGCGACTCGACGCCGCGACTGACCGCGCGCAGGCGCACCACGTAGGTGCCCGAGCCGCTCTCGGCCGCGAGGCGCAGGCAGTGCACGCCGCGACCGGTGCGCTGCGCGATGTCGCTGTCGCCGATGCCGCTCCGGCTCCACCGCCCGCTGGCGGCCTCGATGAGCTCGCCCTGCCGATTGTAGAGATCGCCCAGGACCACGGCGTTGCCGCTGGCCACCATCACCGACACGGTGAGGTTCTCCTGCGCCTCCATATAGAAGCAGACGAAGTCGGCGTCGCCGGGGCAAAGGCGCCCGGCGACGTCGCCCTGAAAGCCCGGTTCGTCGGCCGTGCGCACCAGGATGCCGGTGGCCGCAGTGTCGTCGCCGGCCCCCGCCTCGCGCGCGTCGTCGACGCACGCGCCCTCGCGCAGGAAGCCGATCTCGAGGTCGTAGCGTCCCACCGAGTAGGGGGCGCGCTGGAAGATCCGCGCGCGCACCGGCCGCGCCGTCACGAAGGGCCCGATGACGGCGGCCTCGGTCGCGAGCCCCGTGTCGGACACGGCCAGCTCGACGCCATCGGCCGTCACCACCTGCAAGGTGAGATCGGCGTCGCGGTCGAGCTGGCGCACCACGATCTCGGCCACCGTGTCAGCCGGCAGCTCGAACTCGAACCAGTCGTCGTCGCAGCTCGCCAGGCCGCGATAGCCGGCGTCGCCCCGGATTTGGCTGGCGCTGGCCGCGGTGTTGTTCACCTCGTAGTCGTCCTCGTCGCAGGCGGGCGCCCCGCAGGCGCCCCGGGCGCACACACGGCCTCCGGTGCAGTCCTCGTCGTCGCTGCACCCGGCGGGCTCGGCGCACCCCTCGCCGGGGCTGCACGTCTGGTTTCCCGGGCAGTCGTCGTCCTCCTGGCACGACGCGCAACCGGCCGCGCCCAGGCACACCTCACCCAGCGCGCAGGCGTCGTCGGAGGCGCAGCGCTCGCCGGGCCCGGTGGGCGCGCACGCGCCGTTCTCGCGGCACACGAAGGCGCCGGGGCAGGTGTCCCCGTCATTGCAGTCGAAACCGTCCGCGCAGTTGCCGTCGGCGCAGACGTCGCCCGGCAGGCACGCGCTCGTCGCCTCGCAGCGGTCGGGGGCCACGCAGACATGCGCGGCGTTGCAGGCCTGGCCTTGACCGCAGTCGGCGGCCTCGCGGCAATTGCCACACCGGCCGTCGATGCAGGTGGGCGCCTCCGGCGTCGCCGCGCAGGCGGTGTCGTCGGCGCACCCGTCGGCGCATGCGCCCTCCGTGCAGACGCGTCCGGCGAGGCACTGGAGGTCGCGATCACAGGGCGAGACCTCGAGGCAGGTGCCGGTGGCCTCGTCGCAGGTGAGGTCGCGGCCGCCGCAGTCGCACGCCGGGCCGGCGTCCGCCCCACCCATGCCACCGCCCATGCCGCCCACGCCCCCCATGTCGCCGAGGCCGCCCGCGCCCCCTTGGCCGCCCTCGCCGCCTTGGCCGCCGCTGTCCGCCCCGGGGCCGGTGTCCGCCGCCGGCGTGCTGCTGCCGCCGTCGTCACACGCCGCCAGCGCCAGCACCAGCACGATGGGCCAAAGCGTCGGCCCCCACGAGACCCGTGCCTGCATCGAAAATCCCCCCCGATGTCGCCCGGGGACATTAAGGAATCTCGGGGCGCCGATGCAACCTTGCCGTCGCGCGCCAAATCGCGCTCCGGGCGCTGTCCCGCGCGCTCGCCCAAAAGCGCCGAGGCGCAGCAGAGCAAGGCGCGCGGGGGTCTTGGATCTGCGACCCCATCCCGAGTAGGCTGGTCCCCGCTCACACCCGGGGGGGACCATTCCAATGGGAAAGATCGGACTCGCGTTCGCGCTCGCTGCGGCGCCTTCATTGGCCTTCGCCGGGCAAGTGACCGAGGTCATCATCCACTCGCCCACGGCGGGATCGTGCGTCAACAGCGGCATCCTGGCCGAAGGCGCCGGCCTCTTCGGCGAGGCGGTCCCCGATCCGGCCCCTTTCGAGATCGACCTCGAGCTGGCGTCCGCCACCGGCGCCGATCTCGACGTCACGTTCATGTTCGGGGACGCCGAGCTGTACACGGCGCGCTTTCAGTTTCCCGAAGGCATGAACCGCGTTCGCACGACCGACTTCCTGATCAACCCCTTCGAGATCATGGACGGCGACGGCCAGACGCTCACGGTCGTGGCGCAGGAGGCCGAGACGGGCGCCAACGCGGCGATGGACGACGTCACCTTCGACCTGGACCGCGCGCCGCCCTTCCCCGTGGTGGATCCAGACGACGTGGCGGCGTTCGAGGAGGGCTGCTACGAGGTGGCGCCCAACTTCGCGATCGGCGGCACCGACAACCGGACGCCCGAGCAGGACATCACCATCTCCGACGTCCTCAACCCCGACGGTCGGCAGCCCTGCACGGACGTGCGCCACCTGGTGATTCGGGACGACTGCGGCATCAACGCCGCGGACGGCGGGATCGGCAACGCCCAGGTCTTCGACGTCCTCAGCCAGCACAACCCGGCCCCGGGCCTGGTCAGCGTCGCGGTCCGGGGATACCGCTGCAACCTGCAGAGCTGTCCCACCGACGGGCCCAACGCCCAGGAGTTCCCCGACGGCGCGCGCGTGGGCCGCGCCACGGTCGCCTACGACCTGATCGCGCCCCCGGACTGCGCCCTCGGCGTCGAGGCGGCGCTCGTCTTCGAGGGCGACGTCGAGAACGCCAACGTGCTGATCCAGGGCGACCCCATCACCGAGGCCGGCGCCTATCACGCCGAGGTGGCCCTGTCGGTCTGCGGCAACGCCGTGGCGACGGACGCCATCGACTTCACCGTCCTCGAGCGCCCCATCGCCGATGCCGGCGGACCCTACGTGGTCCAGCAGGGCCAGCCCCTGATGCTCGACGCCTCGGGCAGCTTCGCGGCGCAGGAGCTCGGCGGGCTGATCGAGATCGCGTGGGACCTGAACCGCGACGGCTTCTTCGACCTGGGTGAGCTGGGCGAGGACGCCAACGGCAACGGGATGCTGGACGACTTCGAGGATCTCGACGGCGACGGTGTGCTCCGCGCCGCGCGGGACACCAATGAGAACGGCATGATCGACGACCTCGAGGTCTTCCGCATCGTCGCAGGCGCGGCGGCGCCGCCGATCCCCTTCCCCACCGACGTCAGCGGCAACTTCCGCATCCCGCTGCGCATCACGGCCGGCAACGGCGGGCGCGACTTCACGACGGCCGAGGTCACCGTCAGCGACGTGAGCCCCACCTGCGACCTCGGCGGCCCCTACCGCGGCATCGAGGGCGAGGCCATCGAGTTCGACGCGAGCGGCTCGAGCGCGGGCGATCCCTCCGACCCCATCGTGGCGTGGACCTGGGACTTCGACGACGACGGCGTGGCCGAGCAGCGCGCCCAGGACCTGCCGATCGCCTCCAACATCTTCCGCGAGTCGGGCACCTTCACCGTGCGCCTGCTGCTCGAAGATCCCGACTCGTCCGCCGACTGCACCGTCGAGGTGACCATCGACGATCTGTCCCCCGTGGTCGAGGGCGTGGCCGCCCTGGACGCCGGGCGCCTCGTCGAGGGGCGCGAGGTCGGCTTCACGGCGGGCACCACGCGGCCCGGCAACGCCTCCGACCCGATCATCGTCTTCGACTGGACCGTCGGCGTCCCGGGCGAGGCCGCGCTCCACAGCGACAGCACCCGCGGCGAGCCGCCGCTGCGCAACCCCCGCTACACCTACCAGGATGACGGCGACTACGAGGTCTGCCTCTCGGTCTTCGACGAGGACGGGGACGAGGCGGGCGAGTGCATCATGATCACGGTCGCCGATCTTCAGCCCGAGCCCTTCTTCACGGGTCCGCCCTTCACGAGCGAGGGCGTGGACGTGACCTTCGACGCCAGCAACACCGTGGCCGGCGGCCCGGCCGATCCCCTCGAGACCCTGCGCTGGGAGTTCGGCGACGGCAGCGACCCGGTCATGGCGTCGCCCGACACGCTCATCCAGCACCACGTCTTCCAGGCGTCGGGCGAGTTCGTGGTGCGCCTCGTCGCGGTCGACGAGGACAGCGAGGTCGCCTTCGAGCGGCCGATCGTCATCAACGACGTGGTGCCCACCGCGCGGCTGGCCGCCCTCTACGCCAACGAGGAGCGCGTGGCCTTCGAGGGGGTGGCGCTCGAACTCGACGCGTCGCAGTCGACCCCCGGCAGCCCCACCGACCCCATTCGCATGTACCGCTGGGACTTCGGCGACGGCCAGACGGTGACCACCGAGGAGCCCGGCGTCGAGCACAGCTGGGGCGATCAGGGCACCTACCTCGTGACGCTCACCGCGATCGACGACGACGGCTCCGAGGTCGCGGCCACCACGACCGTCCGCGTGCGCAACGTGCCGCCCACCGTTCGCCTGGTCGACGGGGACGGCGCCTCGCAGAACGTCGAGGTCGAGATCGGGGTCGAGGTCGACTTCGAGGCCATCGTCGGGGACGTCGAGGCCGACCTGCCGCTGAGCTTCGAGTGGGACTTCGGCCTGGGCGTCGATCCCGACGCCACCGGGCAGCGGGTCACCACCACCTTCTCGGTCCTCGGGCCCCAGACCGTGCACGTGCGCGCGTCGGACGGCGACGGCGTCTGCGGCTCGGTGCCCTGCTCGGCCGAGGTCCCCTGCGCGGGCGGCGCGGTCTGCCTCCAGGGGCTGTGCCCGGTCGCGGCGACCCTGTGCCGCGCCGACGCCGACTGCCCCGGCAGCGCCTGCAACAACGCCAGCAGCGAGGCCGAGCTCCGCATCACCGTCACGCCGGCGGCGCCCCGCATCGGGGCCGTCATGCCGCAGACGATCGACGAGGGCCAGACCTGGACGCTGCGGGTGCCGGTCAACTCGGCCGTGTCGGGCGCGGGCGCCTTCGACGGGCCGGTCATCATCGGCGTGCCTCAGCTGCCCGAGGGGGCGAGCTACCGCATCGTCGACGAGGGCAACCCGGACGAGGTGCAGTACGTCGAGTTCGAGTGGACGCCCACCTTCTACGACGCCGGCAGCTACCCGGTCGCCATCACCGGGGTCGCGCCCGTCGCCGACATCGGGCGGCGGCGCGAGTTCAGGCTCACCGTGCGCGAGGCCGGCAGCCCGGTCTTGGCAGCCGCCGGCGGCACGGCCAGCCGTGGCCTGCTGACGCTGTTCCGCTACGCGCGCGAAAACGGCCGCGTGACCTTCGCGCGCGACCGGCAGATCGACATCGGCGTCGGCGCGGGCGCCATGGCCATCGACCCCGACGGGCAGTTCGTCTACGTCGCGAGCCCCGGCTCGGGCGGCGTGGCGGTCGTGGCGGTGACGGGGGGCGAGGCGCGCCTCGTGCGCACGGTGCCCACCGGGCCGGGCGCCTTCGCGCTAACCTGGGGCGGCGGCAAGCTGTGGAGCATCAGCAACGGCGATCAGACGCTGTCGGTCATCGATCCGGTGACGCTCAAGGTCGAGCAGGCCGTGTCGGTCGCGCCGCTCGAGGCCATCACCGATCTGGTGTGGCTGCCCGAGGGGCTCGACGGGTTGGACGGCGATCTGCTGGTGGCGGTGTCGGGGCGCTCGGGCTCGGCGAGCTTCATCGATCCCGCGGCGGTGCTCGAGGGCGAGGGCGGCATCGTGGCCTCGCGGCGCATCGGCGGCGCCCTGGTGCGGGCGGTGGTCGACGGTGAGACCGGCCGAATGGCCTTCGCCGACGCCAAGACGCGCATGGTCTACCAGGCCCAGGCGGCGGACCTTTTCGCGAGCAACCAGGCCGAGATCCAGGGCGTGAACACGGTGTTCGCGCCCACCGATCTCATCGCCAAGGGCGGGGCGCTGTTCGCGGCCACGGCGGGCGGCCTGTGGACCGTCCCGAGCGAGGGCGACGCCACGCGCGACAGCGGGTTGGTGCCCACGGCGCTGGCGGATCTGCCGCAGGCGATCGTCGCCGAGGGCCACCTGGTGGCGGCGGGCGGCGGCCGCGTGCAGAACCTGGACGCGGCGCTCCGCAACCTGATCGCGGAAAACGGCGCGCGGGTCCGGCGGCTGGCGGCCTTCGTGGCACTTGAGTAGACAGTTGTAAGTTTGCCAAACTCCCCCCGTGACGGGGGAGCCCCGCTGCGGCGGGGAGGCAATGCCGGGGTGACGGCCTCGGTGGGTTCACCATCAAATCGGGGGTACTGGTGAAGAATCTCATGCGTGCAGCGATGGCGGTCGCCCTTCTGGCGACGCTCGGGATGTCGGCGGGCTGCGATGATGCCAAGAGCACCACGCCTGCGGCCGACGCCGGCCCGGGCGACGGCGGCATGGGCGGCGCAGGCGGCGGGGGCGGCGCGGGCGGCATGGGCGGTGCGGGCGGCACGGGCGGTGACATCGTCGAAACGTGCCTTCGCGACACCGACTGCCTCGACACCCAGTACTGCTTCGTCGCCGAGGGCGACCTCGAGGGCGCGTGCGTCCCGGGCTGCCGCGAGGGCGGCTGCGACCGCGGCCCATGGGCCCATGCGCCGGTGTGCCT
>CALBMW010000684.1 GCA_937896275.1 uncultured Myxococcales bacterium | reverse complement strand
CGACGCCGACTTTCTCGACGCCGCCCCCGACGCAGCCCCCGACGCCGCCCCCGACGCAGCCCCCGACGCGGCCTGCGCGCCCACGCCCGAGCGATGCAACGACCTCGACGACGACTGCGATGGCGAGACCGACGAGGACTTCGCGGCCAAGGGCACGCGCTGCGACGTCGGCCGGGGCGCCTGCGCGCGCGACGGCCTCACGGTCTGCTCGGCGGACGGGCTCACCCTGGTGTGCGACGCGACTCCCGGGCTGCCGAGCGACGAGCTCTGCAACGGCCTCGACGACGACTGCGACGGCACCCCGGACGAGACCTTCCCCACCCGCGGCCTGGGCTGCGCGGTCGGTGAGGGGGCCTGTCGGCGCGAGGGGGCCAACGTCTGCGCCCCGGACGGCAGCGGCGTGATCTGCAGCGCGACGCCGGGCGCCCCGCGCAGTGAGTCGTGCAATGGCGCGGACGATGACTGCGACGCCCGCGTCGACGAGGACTTCCCCGAGCTGGGCATGCCTTGCGCCTTGGGCGCGGGAGCCTGCGTGGCCGCGGGCGCGTGGCGGTGCGACGTGCTCGGCCTCGCTGCGTGCGACGCCGCGCCGGCCGCGCCCACCGCCGAGCAGTGCAACGACGTCGACGACGACTGCGATGGCGAGACCGACGAGGACTTCGATCTCGGCGACGCCTGCTTCTCCGTGAGCCCCGGCGACGAGGAGTGCCGCGCGGCCGGCGTCGTGGTCTGCGGCGGCGACGGCGGCGCTGCGTGCGACGGCGTGGTCGGCCCGGACGCGGTCGAGGCCTGCGATGGCTTCGACAACAACTGTGATGGTCGGATCGACGAGGGCTTCGATCTGCTGACCCACCCGGCCCACTGCGGGGCCTGCAACAATGACTGTGGCGATCTCCCCGGCGCCGAGGCCACCTGCGCCGGTGGCCTCTGCTTCATCGACCGCTGCGAGGATCACCGCTTCGACCGCGACGGCCAGCGCGATACGGGCTGCGAGGCCGACGCCGAGGGGGCGCCGCCCCTGCCGAGGGTGCTCTACGTCGACGCGCTCCAAGGCCACGACGGCGCCGCCGGCACCCCAGGCGATCCCCTGCTGCACATCCAGGAGGCGGTCGCCGGCGCCCTGCCCGGTGAGATCGTCGAGGTGCGCGCCGGCACCTACGACGGGTCCCTCGTCATCGAGGGCGACTACTTGACGCTCCGGGGTGAGTCGCCCGACGCGGTGGACACCGTCACCGTGCGCGGCGGCGTGACCATCCGCGGCGACTACACGCGCGTCGAGTCGCTGACCATCGACGCGCTCGGCGGAGACACCGGCGTCGACTTGCGGTGCGACCATGGGTGCGCCGTGGTCGGCAACCGCGTGACGAACGTCGGGGATCCCAATGTCTTCGCGCCCTTCCGCTACGGCATCCGCATCCAGGCGGGCGACCGCCACGTGGTACACCACAACACCGTCGAGTTCATCGAAGGCGGCGCGGGCGAGCGGCTCACCGACTGCGTGGGCACGGGCGGCGGTGACGTCGTCGGCATTCAGCTCGACGCGGGCGCGAACGACGGCCGCGTCACCGCCAACACGGTGGTCGACCTGCGCGGCGGGCGCGGCACTGGCGGAGAGCTGTGCCAACTCGGGCCGGGGCAGTGCGGGCCGATCGTCGGGACCCCCGGCGGTGAGGCCATCGGCATCAACCTGGCGGACGACGCCACCGGGCACGTCGTGGCGGGCAACGTCGTGCGGGGCGTGCGCGGCGGGCAGGGAGGGGACGGCGTGCGCGGCGGCCATGGGGGCGCGGGCGGCCGAGCGCTGGGCATCCGGCTCCAGGGCGCCGCCAACGGCGTCTTCGGCAATCGCCTCGCCCAGGTTCGGGGTGGCAGCGGAGGCAACCCCGACGCTGGCGGCGAGGCCCTGCCGCCCGGCGAGGGCTTCGGCATCTTCTTCGCGGCCACCGTCCTCACGGTGCGTGAGCCAGCGCTCGGCAACGAGGTCAGCGACACCAACACGGTCGACGGCGACCCGGTCGTGTACTGCCACGACACCCCCGGCGCCGTCATCGAGGGCTATCGCCTCGTGGCGCACAGCAACCCGACCAACCTGGGCAAGATCGTGGTGATCGGCTGCGACGGCGCGCAGGTGCGGGACAACGAGGTCGGGTACTTCCAGGGCGACAGCGGCACCAAGGGGCTGCGCCAGGGCGACTTGGATCCGAGCCAGATCGGGCTCGGCCTGCTGTTGTCATCGCCCGAAGAGGGCGGGGTGGGGGCGGGCATCCTCGTCGCCGATGCCGACGACGTGGTCGTCTCGGGCAACGTCGTCCACGACATCACGGGCGGATCGGGCGGCGCGGGCGCGATCTTCCAGGGTTTCTGCGGCTCCTACACGTCCGGTCGCACCGGTGGCGTCGCGGCGGGGGTGCGGCTGGTCAAGGCCCTTCGGGCGCAGATCCGAGGCAACACCGTCCACGACGTCGAGGGTGGCTCGGGTGGGGTGGGCGCCGTGCTCGGCGGGCCGGGGGGACGCGGCGGACACGCGGCCGGACTCGCGCTGCTCGAGGCGCATCATGGCGACATCGCCGCCAACACCTTCGCGGGGCTGAGCGGCGGCGCGGGCGGACCGCCCGGCGGGGGGACGCACCCGTCGATCGGCGTGTACGTCGTGGGTGAGCCGGGCTGGCCGGGCAGCGCCTTCGGGCTCCACCTCGATCCAGGGGCGGCGCGGCGCCCGGCCAGCACCGACAACACGATCGCGCAGTCCAACGAGGTCGACGGCGTCCCCATCGCCTACGTGTGGGCCGAGGACGCCCGAGTCGTCGAAGGCCTGGTGCTCGACAGCCCGTCCGAGCCCACGAACTTCGGCCGCATCGTGGTCATCGAGTCCGCGGACGTCGTCGTGCGCGGCAACACCGTGGGCCACGCGCGCGCGGCCTTCGGCGCCACGGGCGAGTTCGCCGCCCAGGGCGGCACGGCCGACCAGGCGACGGCCATCTACGCCGATCGCGCGACGCGGCTCAGCGTCCTTGGCAACCAGGTGCAGGACGTCCAGGCCGGCTCGGGCGGACCCGGCGGGCTGAGCCGAGTGGGCGGTGTGGGGGGCCAGTCGGTCGGCCTGCTGCTCCGCGACTCGGACGCGGTCGCGACGAGCGGCAACGTCGTCACGCAGATCCGGGGTGGCGGCGGCGGTCCGGGTGGTGCCGGCATCCCTGGGCAGCTCGCCTTCGGTGAGATCGGCCCCGACGGCGCCGCGTTGGGCCTCTACGCCGTCGACAGCCCCGGCCTGACCAGCAGCAACGACCTCGTGGCGGGCGTGCAGACGGGCACGATCGCCGTGGCCTTCCATCTGGCGGCCCCGGGGGGCGGGCCGATCTCACAGGTCATCAACGCGACCATCTACGGCGTCGTGGGCGGGGCGCTGGACGGCGAGGTCTGGGGTCAAGGCGTTCGGGTCGAGGGCGATCAGCCCTTCGCGGTGCGCAACTCGATCATCGCGGCGCTGACCGGCCCGGCGGTGATCGCGGTGGGTGGCGCGCTGGGGCGCCTGAGCTACAGCGACGTCTTCGGAGGGGCCGGCCTCGTCGGCGTCGAGGATGTCATGGGGACCAACCTCTTCGTCGACCCGCAGTTCCAGAATCCGGGGCTGGGCGACTTCGACCTGGACCCCGAGTCGCCCTGCATCGACGCCGGCGATCCCATCGATCCCTGCCGCAACGAGCGCCTCGACGCGGCGATGCGCTGCCGCATCGACATGGGTCACCGCGGCAACACCGCCGACGGTCAGACCCGCTGAGGCCGGCGGGCGTCCGGCGCGATGGGGCGGTGGGGTAAGGCGGCGCCTACAGCCGCTTCAGGATGCGGTTGTGCAGCGCGTCGCGCAGCTTGTTCTCGGTGAGGGGCAGCACGCCCGCGCCGCCCTCGGGGCGCTTCGCGAAGAGGCGGCGCGACGGGTCACCGGCCGCCCCCGGATCGATCTGCACGACGGCCCAGATGCCGTTGATCTCGGGGGCGCAGCGACTCATCTCGAAGCGGTGGCCCACGCGGAAGCCCTGCAACTCGGTGGGCGCGTCCGCGGCCCGCTCGACGGCCCGCATCTCTGCGGCGCGCCGGGCCTCGACCTCGGCTTGGCGGCCCGCCTGGCGATCGATCTCGAGCTGACGGGCGATCGCCTGCTCGGTGGCGTTGAGGTGCACTTTGGGCACCGCGCTCCGTTTGGGCTCGGGCGCGCTTCGCGGCTGGGCCGGCTGCTGAGCGTGGTCGTCGAGCATGAGGTCGAAGAGGTCGTCCTTGGCCATCCGAGGGCTCCTGTGTCGTGTGGGGCGCAGCTTACCAAGATCGGGCGCCGCAGGCACCGGCCGGAGTGGCGCGGGGCGATGGGGACCGCTATACCGGGCGGCAGCGTGAGGGTGAAGAAGGGGAGAGCCGTGGGCCGCGCCCTGCATGTGCTCGCCGCGGCGTCGTTGTTCGCCGCGGCCGCCTGCACCACCGAGTTCCCGTCGCCCGCCGCCGATCCGGACGCCGGGGAGGCGGACGCGCGCGCCCTGGACGCCGCTGGCCTCGACGCGCGCGCGGCGGACGCGCAGGTCGACGGTGCACCCGCCGACGCTGGGCCACCCGCACCCGACGGGGCCGAGCGGGACGCCGTGCCGGTCCCCGACCTGCAACTCCCCGACGCCGCCGTGCCCGACGCGGCCTGCGCGCGGCGGGGCCCCGAGACCTGCGACGGCACCGACGAGGACTGCGACGGCCAGATCGACGAGGACCGCGTCTGCGGCGACTACGTCGAGGCTCACTGCCGCGTCCACCTTGGCTGGGCCGCCGGCGGAGACGTGCCGCGCAACCGCGAGCCCTCCTTCGGCCCCTGCCCCGACCGGCCGACGCCGGTGCCGGGCAACCTGGACTCGCTGAGCTGCACGGCGACCACCGGCGAGCCCGTCTTCCGGCTCATCGACCTCGTCGGGCGGGTGGACGAGACCGACGTCTTCGCGGTGGCCTTCACGTGCGACGGTGGACCGGACGCCACCTTGGACCGCTGGCTCGCACGCAATTGCCGCGCGATGATCGGCCACGCGGCGGGCCAGAACGTGAACGGCTCGCGTGACGACTGGGGCCCTTGTCCCGCGGCCGAGGGCGAGCGCGATGGCTTCCGCTGCGCCTCCACGTCGGGTGACGGCCTCTGGCACCAGGTGCGGCTGCCGGCGCGCCTGGACAACGACGACGAGCTGGCCGTCGCGCTGCGCTGCGATGACCCCGAACAGGCGGCGCGCGCGGTGCGCGTCCGGCAGAGCGTCGACGTCTTCTTGGGCTGGGCCCAGGCCGATCCTGCGTCCTTCGAGGGGCTGCGGATCGCGGACGGGGGCAGCGCCTTCGGGGCCTGTCCGGCGGTCTCGCGCGTCGCCAGCGGCGCGGCCCGTTGCGTGGCCAGCGGCGGCGACGGCCGCTTCCACGTCTTCCCGCTGTCCGACGTCGGGCCGGGCCATCGACAGGTGTTGGCGGTGGGCCTCTTCTCGTTGACCGCGCCATGATTCGCTTCTCTGACCGCACCGCCTTCGATCCCACACCCAACGCCTTGACCCGGGCGGTGCGGGGCGTGCGCGCGGACTTCGACCTGACCGTGTCGGACCCCACGCACGCGCGGCTGCCCTATGACGCCGCGGCGGTGCGAAGTGCGCTGGCGCGGCCGCAGGTGATGACCGACCGGCCGCACCCGCTGGGGCTGCCCGCGGCGCGGGAGGCGGTCGCGGCGGCGCTCGGGGTCGAGGCCGAGCGCGTGGTGCTCACCGCCAGCACCAGCGAGGCCTACGGCTGGCTGCTGAAGATCCTCTGCGATCCCGGCGACGACGTGCTGCTGCCCCAGCCCGGCTACCCGCTCGTCGAGCACCTGGCCACCTTCGAGGGTGTGGCGCTGCGCCCCTATCGACTGCGCTACGAGGGCCGCTGGGTCGTCGATCCGGCCAGCCTGACGCCGGGCCCCCGAACCCGCGCGGTGCTGACCGTCAACCCGGCCAACCCCACCGGCCAGTATCTGTCGCGCGACGACCTGGAGCACCTGCTCGCCCTCGGCTTGCCGGTCGTCAGCGACGAGGTCTTCGCCCGCTACCCGCTGTGTCTCGATGAGGACCGCATCAAGACGCTGGCCCACCTCGACCGCGGCCTGGCCTTCGCCCTCGGTGGTTTGTCGAAGTGGGCCGGCTTGCCGCAGATGAAGCTCGGCTGGATTGTGGTGGCCGGCGATCCGGTGCAGGCGGCGCGCGCACTGGAACGCCTCGAGATCGTCGCCGACGCCTTCCTTTCGGTGGGGGCGCCGGTGCAGCACGCCGTCGACGCGCTGCTCGCGGGGCCGACCGCCGCCGCGATCCACGCCCGCGTTCAGGCCAACTTCGAGCACCTGGTCGTGGCGGCGCAGGGGGCCACCTTCGACGTGCTACCTGCCGAGGGGGGTTGGTACGCGGTGCTGCGTCTGCCGGCGGTGCAGGACGACGAGGCGTGGACGCTGGCGCTGCTCGCCGAGGCCAGCGTGCGCGTCCAGCCGGGCTGGCTCTACGACTTCGCGGACGGGCCATTCGTCGTGGTGAGCCTGCTGACGCCGCGGGACGTGTTCGGGGGGGGCGTCGCCGCCCTCAGGCGCTTCGTCGACGCCGTCAGCTAGTCAGCGAGTCGGCGCACAGAGAGCGTTGGTCGGTCGCGGACGCTGGCTGCGTTCGCGGGGGCGCTGCCTGTGTTCGCGGGGGCGCTGCCTGTGTTCGCGGGGGCGCTGCCTGTGTTCGCGGGCGCATGGCGCCGCGCCGGGTCGCGACCGACGCAGGCCTCTATGAATCCAGCTGGTGGTGCCGTTACTGGGGAACAGGTGTCCCAGCGTGGCCGTCATTTGCGCGAAGGACGATCCCGAAGTCAAACTGAAAACGACGGGGGCCGCATCGGCGACCCGATTTTTGTGCCCGATGTGACCGGGGGCCCTGTTCGCTGGTCCAACGCGGCAGGTGAGCCGCCTTCGAGTGGGGGAGCGCGAGGATGGACCAGGAGACCCAGCCCACCGGCAGCTCGGCGCGCGCGCGCCGCCGCGCGCTGCGTTGGGGCTTGGTGGTGCTCCTGGCCTCGTCCGCCGCCGCCCTGCTGGCGCGTGAGCTGCTGCAAGGGCGCCTGCAGGCGCGTTTCTTCGCCTGGCTCGCCGCCGACGTTCACCACCACGTCGCGCACGGCGCCAACGAGGACATCCTCTACCCCGATCATGGCCCCTACGACGAGCGTCTCGGATACGCTCAGATGCCGGAGTTCATCGCCCGCCTCGAGGCGAGCGGGGCCGTCGTCGAGGCCCAGGCGCGCTGGTCGCCGCGCATGATCCAGCTCACGCGCCTGGGTTTGTTTCCGGCCTACGCCGAGAAGTCCGATGCGGGCCTCCGGCTGCTCGACCGGGGCGGTCGGCCACTGTACGACGCCGTTCAGGACACGCCGCGCTATCGCACCCTGGCCGCGGTGCCGCGCGCGGTCTCGGACACGCTGACCTTCATCGAGAACCGCGAGCTCCTCGACACACGGCGGCCCCACCGCAACCCCGCCATCGAGTGGGACCGCCTGGGCTTCGCGGCGCTGCAGGCGGGCGTGCGCTTCGTCTCGCCTGGCCACAAGGTGCCGGGCGCCAGCACCCTCGCCACGCAGATGGAGAAGTTTCGGCACTCCCCCGGCGGGCGCACCGAGGGCGCCGCCGAGAAGCTGCGCCAGATGTTCTCGGCCGCGGTCCGCGCCTACCAGGACGGCCCCGACACCACCGGCGCGCGCCGCCGCATCGTGCTGGACTACCTCGACTCGATGCCCCTGGGCGCCGTGCCCGGCTATGGCGAGGTGAACGGCCTCGGTGAGGGGCTCTACGCCTGGTTCGGCGCCGACTTCGCCCAGGTGAACGCGCTGCTGGCCGACGTCGACCACCTGGGCCCCGGAGATGCCCGGACCGGTGAGGCGGCCACGGCCTACAGGCAAGTGCTGGCGCTGCTCGTCGGGCTGCGGCGCCCGACGTGGTACTTCGGCGACGGTCGCCGCGACCTGGACGTCGCCTGCGCCTCGCACCTGCGGCTGCTCGAGCAGGCCGGCATCATCTCGCCGGCCGTGCGGGACGCTGCCCTCGTCGCGCCCTTGGTCTTTCACGACCACGCCCGGGGCCTGGCGCCGGTGCTCGCCGACCGGAAGGGCGCCGACGCCGCGCGGCTCTGGCTGCTCGCGCTGCTCGGCCTCGACACGATGTACGCCCTCGACCGCCTCGATCTGACGGTCACGACCACGCTCGATCTGCCGGCTCAGCGCGCGGTCACCGAGGCCCTGCACGCCCTTCAGACCCCCGAAGGCGCGGCCGAGGCGGGCATCGTGGGACACAGCCTGCTCGGTCGGCACGACGATCCCGCCAGGGTTCAGTACAGCTTCACCCTCTACGAGCGCGTCAACGGTCGGAACGTGGTCCGCGTGGCCACCGACACGCAGCCGGGGCAGTTCAGCCTCAACGAGGGCATGAAGCTCGAGCTCGGGTCGACCGCCAAGCTGCGCACGTTGGTGAGCTGGCTCGATCTCATCGCCGATCAGCACGCCCGCTTGCACACGCTCGACCGCGCCGCGCTGCGCAGGCTGCCCACCGATCCGGCCGACCGGTTGACGCAGTGGGTGGTCAGCTGGCTGTTGACCCACCCGGCGCGCGACCTGCGTTCTCTGCTCGACGCGGCCATGGAGCGCCGCTTCTCGGCGAACCCGCACGAGCGCTTCTTCACCGGCGGCGGCGTGCACGTCTTCAGCAACTTCGACGACGAGTCGAACGGGCGCACCTACACCGTCAGCAAGGCGCTCGAGCAATCGATCAACTTGGCCTTCGTCCGGGTGATGAAGGAGGTCGTCGACCACCTCGGCTTCGCCGACGGCAAGGCGCGCGCGGTGCTCGACGATCCCACGCACCCCGAGCGCACCCCGCTGCTCGAGGCCTTCGCCGAGGCCGAGAGCGCCGAGTTCCTCGATCGCTTCCGCGACCGCCATCGGGGCCTGGGCGCCGACGCGTCGCTGGCGCTGCTGGCCGAGCGCGCGTCCCCCGACGCGCGTCGCCTGGCGGTCATCTTCCGTTCGGTCCGCCCGACGCAGGCGCGCGCCGATTTCGACCAGTTCATGCGGGCTCATGTGAAGAAGCCGCTGGACGAGGCCGAGATGGGAGCCCTCTTCGAGAAGTACGGCGTGGACCGCTTCGACCTGCCGGACCGCGCCTACCTCTCGAAGGTGCACCCGCTGGAGCTTTGGTTGGTGGCGCGACGCGCCGCACGCGGCTTCGAGGACCGCGCGACGCTGCTCGCGGCCAGCACCGACGTTCGGCGCGATGCCTATCGCTGGCTGGTCGAAGCCGATCGACCCAAGGCCCAGAACAACCGCCTGCGCGTCATGTTCGAGCGGCGGGCCTTCGCCGCGCTGCACCTGCGGTGGCAGGCGCTCGGCTTCCCGTTCGACCACCTCGTGCCCTCGCTGGGGACGGCGCTGGGCAGCTCGGGGGATCGCCCCAGCGCGCTCGCCGAGCTGATGGGCATCCTCAGCGCCGGCGGCATGCGCTACCCCACCGCGCGCATCAGCCGGCTGCACTTCGCGCTCGACACGCCCTATGAGACGGTCCTCTCGCCGGGACAGGTCGAGGGACGCCGGATACTGGCGGCCGAGGTGGCAGCGGTCGCCAAGGAGGCGGTGCGCGGCGTCGTCGAGCATGGCACCGCCCGCCGCGTGATGGCGGCCTTCGGCGGTGGGGCGCTCGACGTCGGCGGCAAGACGGGCACGGGCGAC
This sequence comes from uncultured Myxococcales bacterium, assembly GCA_937896275.1. Taxonomy (GTDB): domain Bacteria; phylum Myxococcota_A; class Bradymonadia; order UBA7976; family UBA1532; genus JACKDN01. Next base: position 1,909 of record CALBMW010000684.1, on the reverse strand, counting down.
AACCGCAGCCGGCGCCTCGACGAGTCGGGCCGCGTGGTGGGCGAGTCGGTTCAGAGCCGCACCGGCACGCTGGTGTTCTATGTCGGTGACCGCTGGTTTGGGGTGGTGACCGCCTACGTGCCGGGTGAGGCGGCGGGCGACTACGCGTTCACCAGCGCGCTGCCCGCCCAGATCCTGAAGACGCTGGCGCCACGAATCCTGACCGCCTTCGGCCCGGCCCGGCCGCAGCCGGCGGCGACCCCGCGATCGGCCCCGGTCCTGTGAGAGGAGCGCCTCGATGAGCCCGTTCCGACGCCCGCTGCGCGACGACAGCCGGGCCCCCTCGTTCACCGGCAAGCTGGCCACGGTCGCGTTGGGCGTGGTGCTGGCCTGCGCGGGCGGCATCGCGGCCACGGTCATCTACGATCAGCTCGTGTCTCCCCCGGCGGATCGGCCGGGCGCGGCGCTCGAGCCACCGGCCTCGGCGCCCTTGCCGCCCGCCGAGGAGACGCCGGTCGGCGAGGTGATCGATCCCTTGTTGCAGGCGATTCGCGCGGTCCGCCCCGATCTGCCGGAGAACGCGTTCCTCGAGATCACCGCGCACCAGGAGGAGGGGGTGGTCTACCTCATCGGCGAGGCCGAGAGCCGCCGCACCGTGGCGCACGCGAGCGAGGCCGTGGGCCGCGTGGCGGGCGTGCGGGCGGTGGACGTTCGCGGGGTGCGCATCGTTGACCGCACCCACGTCGTGCAGTCGGGCGAGAGCCTCAGCCGAATCGCCCGCCTCTACTACGGCGAGCCCACGGCCTGGCGGCGCATCGTCGACGCCAACGAGGGCCTCGAGCCCGACCGGGTGCGCGAAGGCCAGAGCCTCACGATCCCGCCGCTGGATCGCTGACGGTCACGTTCCAGTCCAGCAGGGTGGTCCCCAGGTCGGACACCAGCAGGTGACCAGCCCGAGCGCCCTGGAGGACACCCAGCTCACCCCCGCGCGCGCCGATGGCGGCGCAGGCCCGCCGCGCCTCCTCTGCGCCCCGGTCGCGGTCTTGGTCGGCGCTCACGCGCACGACGTGGTGCGGCGTGCCGGGTCGGGGATGGGCCGGGCTGTCGGCGCCCAGATGCGCGGTCTCGTTGTAGGTGCGCAGCGTCACGCGCCCGTCCACCAGGCGCACGAGCGAGCACGCCGTGTTGCGCAGCCGGCCCAGGCGGCGGGGGTGCAGGCGGTCGAGGCCGAGCAGTCGTTCGAGCAGGGCGAGGATGACGCCACCGTGGCAGACCACCGCCACCCGATCACCCGGCGCCAGGGCGCCGGCCACCGTCCCGAAGGCGGCGTGGCTGCGATCGGTCAGCTCGGTCCAGGACTCGCCACCGCCCATCCGCGCGTCCGGGTCACCCTGAAGCGCGTCCAAGTCGTTCGGAAACGCGGCGGCCACCTCGTCCGCGGTCAACCCCTCCCAGCGGCCGACGTCGAGCTCGCGCCAGCGCGCGTCGACGCGCACCGGCCGCCCCAAGGCCCGCGCCGTGTCGGCCGCCCGCTGCAGATCCGAGCTGATGACCGCGGTGAGATCGAGGCCGTCGAGGGCGGCTCCGAGCGCGGCGGCCTGGGCGCGACCGAGCGGCGAGAGGGGCCCGTCACCCTGTCCCTGCCACCGACCGGCCAAATTGGAGGTGGACTCGCCGTGCCTGACCAGCAGAATCTCAGTCGCGCGCATGCGCGGCAGGGTAGCAAATCGCAGCACGGCAGATCGCGGCGCGGGTCGCGCGGCGGGCTGAGCGCCGTCGGCGCGGTGGACCTTCGGAGGTGGTGATGGGGCGTTGGGGTGCTCGGGCGTGTGGGCTTCTGGTTACGCTGGGGCTGCTGAGCTGCGGTGAGCGCCGGCCGGCAGAGGCGCCTGGGGCGCGGCCGATCGACGCGGCGCTGCGGGACGCCTTC
>CALBMW010000683.1 GCA_937896275.1 uncultured Myxococcales bacterium | reverse complement strand
CTCGGCTGGCCGCCGCCGCCGCCGGGGGCCGCGCCACAGCTGCACGCGCTCGAGATGCCACGCTCGTCGCAGATCGCGACGCCGCTCGAACCGTCGGGGCAGCCGCACATAAAGCTCTGGCCGGGGGTGCAGGCGCCGCCGCCGGCCGGATGGCAGCCCGCCATCGCCCCGACGGCGCCGAGGAAGGTCAGTCTCACGAGCGTCGTGCGCATCTCTCTTGGCCTCCTGAGATCGAGCCGAAAACCGCAGGTTCACGTCGGGTCACGGCCAAACACGGCTTCGACCCTCGGCGATCACACGGCGTCACGCGCCGCGCCCCGGTTGCCGGGAACGGTTGCGGGCAAGAGCAAGGCGTGTGCCGCGGCGGTCACCGATCACCGCGCCGACCGGGCGCGCTTCGGTGTAGCCTGTGGCCCTTCGCACCGACCAGGCCCGCCCATGTCCGACCCGAGCTGGCTCACCGTCCTGCCGCCCGTCGTGGCCATCGGCCTCGCGATCGCCACGCGGCAGGTCTACCTGTCACTGCTCGTGGGGCTCTGGTTCGGCCACACGCTGCTCTGCGACCTCAACCCGCTGCGCGGCCTGGGGCGCACGCTCGACGCGTGCATCGACGTGCTGGGCGACGCCGGCAACACGAAGGTCGTCGTGTTCTCGGCGCTGGTCGGCTCGCTCATCGCGTTGACGCAGGCCTCGGGCGGCGTCGCGGGCTTCGTTGACTGGATAGGCGGGCGCGGCCGCGTCGCGACCCGTCGGCGCGCCACGATGCTCAGCTTCGCCATCGGCATGGTGGTGTTCGTCGAGTCCTCGATGACCGCGCTGGTGAACGGCGCCATCTGTCGTCCGATCTTCGACCGGCTGCACATCTCGCGCGAGAAGCTGGCCTACCTGTGCGATGCCACGGCGGCGCCGATCTGCATCCTGATCCCGCTCAACGCGTGGGGCGCCTATATCGCGCGGCTGCTGGCCAACGAGGGCTACGACGAGCCCGTGCGGCTGCTGGTGGCCACCATGCCCTACAACCTCTACGCGCTGTTCGCGGTCGCGCTGGCCTTGTTCGTGGCCTGGACCGGGCTGGACTTCGGGCCGATGCGGCGAGCGGAGCGGCGCGCCGCCGAGACGGGGCAGGTGCTGCGACCGGGCGCCGAGCCGCTCATATCGGAGGACCTGACGACGCTGGGGCCCGAGCCGGGGCAGCCACGCCGGGCGCGCGACTTCGCGCTGCCGGTGGGCCTGATGGTGGCGATGATGCCGGTGGGCCTCTACGTCACCGGCGACGGCGATCTGATGAAGGGCTCGGGCAGCACGGCCGTGTTCTGGGCGGTGCTGGCCGGGGTGGCGCTGGCCGCGGCGCTGTGGGCGGCGCAGGGCGCCAGGCTGCACCGCGTGACCGACGTTTTCTTCAAGGGTTTCGGTGGGTTGATGCCTCTCGCGGTGCTCATGGTGCTGGCCTTCGCCACGAGCTCGATGACCAAGGAGCTAGGCACCGGCCGCTACGTAGCGGGGTTGGCGCAGGCCGGCTTGTCGCCGGCGTTGGTGCCCGCCGCGCTGTTCGCCGTGGCCAGCTTCATCGCGTTCGCGACGGGCACGTCCTGGGGCACCTTCGGCATCATGATCCCCATCGCGGTGCCGCTGGTCGCGGTACTGCCGGGCCATGACGCGCTGCTGCTCGGCGCGGTGCTGGGCGGCGGCATCTTCGGCGACCATTGCTCCCCCATCTCGGACACCACGATCATCTCGTCGATGGCCGCCGGGAGCGATCACATCGACCACGTCAACACGCAGCTGCCCTATGCGCTGGCGGCCGGCCTGGCGGCGACGGTGGTGTACGCGGTCCTCGGGCTGGCCGCGTGACACTGGGGGCGCTGGTGGCCGGCCTCGCGGTCGAGCTGCGGGGGGATCCCGAGGTCGCGGTGAGCGCCGCGACGCTCGACGTCGAGGCCGTGGCGCCCGGCACGCTGTTCTGTGCGCGCCGCGCCTGGTACGGCGACACCCACGCGCACCTCGAGCGCGCCCTTCGACGGGGCGCGAGCGCGTTGCTGGTGTCGCGGCCCGAGCGGCTGCCCGCGGGCTGCCCCGTGCCGGTGATCGTGGCGTGGCCCGAGGATCCGGCCCTGGGGCTGCTGTGCGATCGCCTGTTCGACCAGCCGACCCTGGCGCTTCGCACCTACGGCGTGACCGGCACCAACGGCAAGACCTCGGTCACGCTGCTACTGGAGCACGTGCTGCGCGCGCTCGGCGAGCGCCCGGCGCGGATGGGTACCGTCGACTACGCCTTCGAGGGCGCCCGCGTCGACGCCCGCAACACCACGCCCGACGCGCTGGTGGTGCACCAACTCGCGGCGGACGCGAGGACGCGCGGCGCGACGGCGCTGATCCTCGAGGTGTCGAGCCACGCGTTGGCCATCGGGCGCGTCGCCGGCGTCGCCTTCGACGCGGTCGGCTTCTCGAACCTGACCCGCGACCACCTCGACTTTCACGGCGACATGGCCGCCTACGAGGCCGCCAAGCGGCGCCTCTTCGACCCGCACCTGAGGGCCGCCCTCGCGCGCGGAAAACGACCCGGCGCGGCCGCGTGCGTGGACGACCCGGCCGGCG
>CALBMW010000682.1 GCA_937896275.1 uncultured Myxococcales bacterium | reverse complement strand
CGGCTGAGTCGTCATCTGCGCCGCGCGTCGTTGCGGAGCGCCGCGAGCCGCGGCTAAGGTGGCGCGGTGAAGGCTGTCCACACCCTCATCGTGCGCAGGGCGCCCGCGGAGCGCGACGACGACGTCCACGAGTTCTTCGTCACGCTCTATGGCTCGCGCCTCGGCCACAAGATCGATCTCGAGCGGGACCGCGTCACCATCATCGGCCGCGAGCTGAGCTGCGAGATCCCCATCGAGGACGACGCCGTCAGCCGACAGCACTGCCGCCTGACCTGGCGCCCGGATGGGTGGCACATCGAGGATCTGGGAAGCACCAACGGCACCTACGTCGCGGATCTGCCGGTGGAGCGCGCGCGCCTGCGCGACGGCGATCTGGTGAAGGTGGGCAGCACGATCTTCAAGTTCCTGTCGACTCACCACGTCGAGGCCGCGTACCACGAAGAGATCTACCGCGCGGCGATCTTCGACGGCCTCACGCAGATCCACAATCGACGCTACTTCGAGGAGTTCACCGAGCGCGAGATCAGCCGCTGCCGCCGGCACGACCGGGCGCTCACGCTGCTGCTCTTCGACGTGGACCGGTTCAAGGCGGTCAACGACACCTACGGCCACCTCTCGGGTGACCACGTGTTGCGGTCGCTGGCGTCGGTGCTGCTGCCGCGGGTGCGCCGCGACGAGTTGTTCGCGCGCTACGCCGGCGACGAGTTCGTCGTGGTCCTGCCCGAGGCCCCACCCGCGGTGGGCGCGCGCATCGGCGAGGAGCTGCGCAGCATGGTCGAGACCACGGACTTCGTGTTCGACGGTCAGCACCTGCCGACCACGATCAGCGTGGGCGTGGGCTCGCTCTCGACGGACATGACGACGCCCGCTCAACTCGTGGCGGCGGCCGACGTCGCGCTCTACCGGGCGAAGGAGCGCGGGCGCAACTGCGTGTCCTCTTGATCCGGCGCGTGTCGTCGTGATCCGGCGGCGGCTCGTCCTCGTCGGCGCGCTGCTGGCGACGCTGACGGCGTGCCAGGATGGTTTCAGTCTGGGCCTGGCCGGCTGCAACGCGCTGCCCGGCGTCCCCTTCACGCGGACCCCCCAGAACACCGTCGCGCACGGTGTGCACGCCACGGTCACCGCGGCGGGCGCGGACTTCCTCATCGCTCAGCGCGAGACCCTGGTGGGGCTCCTCTTCGACGTGGGCCCCGACGGCCGCGTGGTGCTCGACCTGCCCATGTTCGACTTCGGCTCGGCGGGCGGGCTGGGTGTCGGCGTCCGGGACCTCGCGATCAGCTTCGACCTGCGCGCGGTGGGCCTCGATCTGCAGTTCCTGCCCGACCCCACGCGCGTCCGCGTGTCGATCACCAACGCGCGGCTGAAGCTGGACGACGGCGTGGTGTGGGTCTCGGTGGGCGGCGACGCGGCGTGTCGCCTGGGCAACGGCGTGGCGGTGGGTCAGCCGGGGGAGGCCCTGGTGGTGGCCGACATCGCCTTCGACATCGCGCTGCGGGTCGACGAGCAAGGGCGATTCCAGGCGGAGGTGACCGTGCTGCCGTTCACCATCCACGAGCTGAACTTCGAGCTGCTCTACGACGATCTGCTGCCCGAATGCGCGGATGGCATCACCGCCGCCGAGTGTCGCGTGGCCTGCAGCGCCGGCGACACCTTCATCGAGATCGTCGAGGCCCTCTACGACGCGCTGCGCGAGCGCATCGATCAGCTGCTGCAGCCGGTCGTCGAGAGCGCCGTGAACGCCCTGCTGGGGCGCTTCCTCGAGCGGCCGCTGGCCTTCGAGGGCGAGGTTCACCCCCGCGTGCTCGCCGATCTGCTGCCCACCGCCGCGGACGCGCACCCCATCGGCTTCGGGATCGCGCCTTCGCCCGAGGGCTTCACGGTGCGCACTGCGGGGGATCGCGGTGACGGGGTGGGGCTGACGCTCGACGTGGGCATGGACGCGCTGGAGCACCCGTGCGTCCCGCCGGTCGGCGCGCCGCCGCTCTTCCTGGCCGGGCCGGCGCCGGCCCTCACGGGCTACGACCACGAGGGCCGCCCCTACCACGCGGGGCTGGCGCTGAGCGACGCCGCCCTCAACCGCGCGCTCTGGGTGGCCTACCGCGCGGGCGTGCTGTGCCTGGCGCTCGACTCGGCGCAGATCGAGGGGCTGCTCGGGCAGCGCATCGACACCTCGACGCTGTCGTTGGTGCTGCCCGGCCTCGCCGAGTTGGCTCGGGGGCCGCGGCCCATCCTGCTGGCCATCGATCCGGCCTTCGAGCCGGGCGACTTCCCGCTCGCCACCTTCTACGACGTGGCCGACGACGGCGGGCTGCCGCAGGCGGGCATCGCCATCCGGCTGCCCCACCTGGGCGTGTCCTTCTATGGCTTCGTCGAGGAGCGCTGGACACGGCTCTTCCAGGGCACGGTGAGCGTGGCGCTCGGCGTCACGGTGCGCGCGGGGCCCGACAACGTGCTGGCCCTCGACGTCGACGCGCCCCAGGTCGAGGGGCTCACCGAGACCTACAACGAGCTGCTCGAAGGCGCGAACCTGGTGCAACTGCTCGAGCTGGTGATCGACCTCGCGACCGCGACCTTGCTGCAGGACGGCCTGTCCCTGGACCTGGGCCTGGACGGGCTGCTGAGCGGGCTCGGGCTGCCGGTGGCGCCGCGCATCGAGGCCCTGCGGGTGGACGGTGAGGCGGGCGACTTCCTGAGCGTCCTCACCACCTTGTTCGCCAGCGGCGGGGGCGCGGGCCTGCGCGTGCAGGCCGACACCGAGGCCACGCTGCTGCGCGTCGAGCCGGGCCGGGCCGACCTGCGCGTGCGCTCGCCGGGCCTCCTCGCGGCGCGCTTCCAGTGGCGACTGGACGCGGGTCCGTGGCGCCCGCTGAGGGCCGCACCGGGCGGCGTGCTGGTTGTCGTCGAGCCCAGGTTGCGGGTGCTCGGCCAGCACCACATCGAGGTGCGCTCGGTGGCCGAGGGCGACGCCTTCAGCCTGGATCCCAGCCCGGTCGAGCTGACGTTGACCATCGCGCCGCCCGATCCAGCCGCCCGTGGCGCCCCGGCCCCCGACGGCTGCAATGCGACCCCCGGCGCCCCGCCCGCGTCGGGGCTGGGGCTGCTCCTGCTCCTCGCGCTCGCCGGCGGACGTCGCCGGGCAAAGCTCGGCCCCGTCGCCCTCGTCGCCCTCGTCACGCTGTCGCTGCTCACGGCGTGCGGCGACCGCAAGGCTGCCACCGAGGCGCGCTGCGTCACGTCGTCGGATTGCCCCGGTGGCCTCGCCTGCTTCGAGGGCCGG
>CALBMW010000681.1 GCA_937896275.1 uncultured Myxococcales bacterium | reverse complement strand
GGTCCGCAGGATCGGGCCGAGGGCGCTCCGCGACCCGCTGCGACGGCACCGCCGAGCGCGGCACGAGGACCGGCAGCGAGGGCTCCGGCGCGGGGGCGAAGGCCTCCAGGTCCGGGATCTCCTGCATGCCGGTGAAGTCGTCCATTTCGAGGACGTGGTCATCGGCCAACGGCGGCCAGGGCGGATCGATCGGCTCCAGCTCATCGGGCGCCGGGATGTGGACGCGCCGCGCGGGCAGCGCCGAGGTGGGGGCCTGCATCAGCGCCAGGTGGGCGGGATCGATGAGGCGGGGGACCGCGACCAGCTCGTCCTCGGGATCCGGGACGGCGGCGAACAGGTCCGGATCGTGGGCGATGGTGCGGTCGTTCAGTGCGTCGGCGGGCAGCTCGCCTGGATCTTCCAGCGCCGCCATCTCGTCGGGGTCGAGGATCGCCGACGCGTCCTCGGGATCGACGGTCGGCTGATCGGCGCCATCGAGCAGCACCTCGCCCCGGGTGTCGAAGGCGCGGTCTCCGGCGGGCTTTTCATGGGCTCCGGTGCGCTCGACCAGCTCGAGCTCCGGGTCGTCGGGTCCGCGTGAACTCACCGGTGCGGGGTCCGCCCCGGCGGAGCGAGCGAGTCGGCGCGGGCCTGGAGATCGGCGGCCTCGCCCGGGCGACCCGTCGCCTGGCAGACGCGGGCCAGCAGCGCGTGGCCCGTGGGGTTGGCCGGATCGCGTCCGACCGCGTCGCGCAGGAGGCGCTCGGCCGCCGAGCGGGCCGCGTCGTCGGTGGCCGCCGCGAAGCTCGCCCAGCCCAGGTTCGCCGCGTAGAGGGGCTCGGCGGGGTCGTCGGCGTGCGCGCGCGCGAAGGCCTCGCGCGCCGCCGCCGGGGCGCCCTCGGCGAGCAGGCGCTCACCCTCCTGATAGTGGGACTCGGCGTCCATCCGGCGGCGCGTGCCGTCGGGGCTGCGGGCCAACAGCGCGGCGCGATGGGCGGCGCGGCGGTCGTCGTCGATCAGGGCGCCAAAGGCGACGCCGGCCCGCACGAAGACCTCCTGGGCGCGGGCGCGGACCTCGGGATCGGCGTGCTGGGCGAAGGCATCGGGGTGGAAGGCGCGGCTGAAGTCGAGCCAGGCGGCTTCGACGGCGGCGCGGTCGGCGTCGCGGGCGAGGCCCAGGACGGCGAAGTGGTCATCACCGCGGGTGGCCAGGTAGCGGGCGAAGACCTGGCGGGCGACGGGATCGCCCGGCGGCGTGTGGGTGTCGTCGTTGAGGCGTGGGTCCTCGAGCTCGAGGTCGCCGGGCTGGTCGTCGGTGGGCGCGGTGGCCTCGTCCGTCAGCGCGACGATGGTCTCGTCGGCGAGCGCCGCGAAGGGCTCGTCCGCCGACAGCCCGGGCCCGCGCACGTCCACGGCGCCCACATCGACCAGCGTTCGCAATATCGCGGCCGCGCGGGTGTCCACCAGCCGCAGGGTGCCGGCGATCTCCTCGACCGTCGGCCGGGTCGCGAGCACGGCCGGCAGCGGCGGATCGCGCAGCAGGCGACTCAGGTAGGGCGCGAGCTGGTCCGCGAGCCGCGTGGGGACGACGCGCTGATGGCGGTGAGCGTCGAACCAAGCGTAGAGCCGCTGCGGGCCGAGGCGGCGGGCGGTCCCCTCGATGATCAGCTGCACCGGGTTCATCGGGAACAGCAGCTTGTCGTCGACGAAGGAGTCTTCGGCGTGGAAGGTCCAGGCGGCGCCGGGCCAATCCATGCAACGAACCAGGCGCTCGCGAACCTGGCCGCGGAGCTGGGCGTAGACCTCGTGGTGGCCCAGGATGCCGAGGGCGACGAGGGCCTCGCCCTGCCGGCCGCCGGCGCTGCGGAGGTGCGCCTGCACCTGCAGATACTGCTCGCGGGTCAGGACGCCGCGGCTGATCAGGTAGCGGCCGAGGGTCTCGCCGACCAGGTTGCTCTCGGCGTACACGGGCAGCCCATTGACCAGGTACAGGGCGCGACGGACGCCGCCCTTGTCGAGGCGCAGGACGCCCGTGGCGCCCTCGAGGACCAGGGCCAGCAAGGTCGACTCGAGGCGCGCCGCGTCCGTGAGCACGCCGGCGCGCTGGGGCGTGTGCTCGGCGGGCAGGGCGGCGCCGGGGCGCGAGTCCACCGCGGTGCCCAGGGTGGCGAGCAGCTCGGCCACGCGAAACGGCTTGAGCAAGAAGCCCTGAGGCGGGCGGCCGCCGCGCTCGGTGATCTGGTGCCCGGCGGCCGCCGAGGTCGACATCAGCACCACCGGTACCTCGTCGTCGAGGGCGCGCAGGGAGGTCAACAGGTCGGGGCCGCCGCCGGCCGGCGAGACGAGCTGATCGAGAAGGACGATGTCCGGGCGGCGCGCGCGGAAGGCAGCGAGGGCCGCGCTCGCGTCGCCGACGAGCAAAGCGTCGAAGCCCTGCCGCTGCAGGACTTCGACGAGCTTGCCGCCGACACGAGGGTTGTCCTCGATGACCAGGACCTGCGCCGACGCCATCAACCGCCTCGCGACCCCGGACCCGGCGCCGGGGGGTGCCCGTCGTGCAACACTGCAGTGCGCGCCGACGCAGAACGACGCTTGGTTATAGCATCGCGTCCACCGGGCGCCAAAAGGCAAGGCAGGCCGCGCCAGTACCGCGCGGGTCGACTCAGCGGGTGGGCTCCTCGCACATGAAGTTGCCGTAGAGCTTCGTCATACCGCCACGCTGGAATGTGACCGCGCCCAAGGCGTTGATCAGCACCCCCGCGATGATGAGGGCCTTGACGAAGCGGGTCAGCGGTCGGTCGCCCAGCGCGAGGCAACAGATCAGGTAAGGCATCACGTCGAGCAAGAAGCGATAGCCGAACTGCTCCCAGCCAGTGTTTTGATAGAAGAGGAGCGGCACCGCCACCACCGCGGTCGTCACGCCCAGGGCTCGGGCCAGCCGGTGGCGGCGCAGGGGCCATAGGAGCAGCGCCAGGGCGGGCGTGGTGAAGAAGATGCTCAGGCCGTGGCGGCTGAACTGGACGAAGGGCGCCTCGCTCGTGAAGCGCGGCAGGAGCGTGAAGGCGGCCGTCAGGTTGCGGTTGAGGAAGTCGGGGTGGAAGAGGCCGAAGTCGCGGATGCGCACCAGCGTGCCGTTGGCCAGGTAGATGTGACCGAACTGGGTGACGTGGCCGAAGCGCGCGTGGTTGTACCCCAAGAGCGCCACGCCGACGATCAGGCAGGGCAGGCTGAAGGCGACGAAGCGGCGCACGAGATCGGCGCGCTCGCGGGGCTCGCCGCTCGCCGGGCGCACCAACTGCCAGTAGAAGAAGAGGGCGGCGAAGACCAGTGAGGCGCGGGTCGCGAAGGCCGCCGCCAACGCCAGGCCCGCGAGGAAGGGGCGGCGCGCGTCGATCGCGCAGATCAGGTAGAGCAGGTTGAAGGTGACGCCGACGATCAGCGCGGTGAACCAGACGCGGCCCAGGACGCCGCACCACAGGTGAGCCGAGCCGAAGGCGAACAGGACGGTGAGCCACAGGTTCTCGTCGCGGCTGCGCCGGCTGTACCCCCGGGCCGCCAGGCGCTGCAGCAGCAGGAACACCAGCATGGTGTTGAGGCCGGCGAAGAGCACCGTGAACAGCACATCGTTGGTGCCGAAGCCGGTCACGGCGACGAAGGGCATCATCAGCACCGCGGGCATCGGCGGGAAGGACACGAAGTAGCGGCGGCGTGACTCGCCGCGGTCGCGGGACGGGATGGCGATCTCGTCGCCGTCGAGCGTGCGGAACTCGTTGGGCTTGCCCGGGCGCTGGGTAAAGAAGCCGCGAACCTGCGGGCCGAGCTTCTCGGCCGAACCGCCCTTCAGCGTGAGCACGTCGTAGCTGGCCCAGTCGTTCTGGTGGTGCGGCGTGCGGGTCAGCTCGGCCTGGCCGTGCAGGAAGGCGTCGGCCAGGTACACGAAGTGGTTGTCGTTGCTGTGGATCTTCAGGCGCTGGCCGGCGAAGGCAGCGAAGGCCGCGGCGCCGATGAGGAAGAGCATGAGCGGCAGGCGCATGGGCCCGGTGCCTAGCATGCGGCGGCGGGTCGAACCAAGGAAAACACGGGGCGGTCGGTCCGGTGGCGCCGCGGGCATGGGCGCCGCGCGGGCCGGGGTGTGATTTTTTCGGTCGATTCCTGCACGGCGCGCGGGCGCTGGCCGAAGGACTCCCGTCGCGTGGACGGAGGGGTTGC
>CALBMW010000680.1 GCA_937896275.1 uncultured Myxococcales bacterium | reverse complement strand
GGTTCTCCGCGTCGTAGCCCTTGAACATTGCCGGTTCCGTGCTGTACTCGTGGTGTTTTTGGCTGTCCTGGCGCTGAATGCGCCAGGGGGCGTAACGCTTGCGTGGGCCCAGACGGCAACGCAGAAATTGCCGTTACAAGGCCCGCCCGCCAGCCCTTATGGGCAATTGCCACCGGCTCAGCCCCGGGCACTGCCGAAATTCGATCTCCAGACGACCTTGGCCAAGGCCCTCGGCGCCCACCTCGATCTGCCGGTCTACTTCGAGCCGGTGACGGACAACGTCTACCTCGAAGACTTCTACCGCGACACGCGCCGCTACGCGTTCGCCACCCAGATCTACCTGCTCAACCGTCGCTTTCAGCAGCACCAGGAGGTCATCTGGCGCGGCGGCGGCGGCGTCCAGGACCGCACCATCTACGAGGACGCGGTCTTCGCGAAGACGCTCGTGCAGCAGGGGCTGATGGAGGAGCGCGACTACGACACGTACCGCCAACTCTTCCGCCACATGAGCAACTTCATGTGCCGGCCCAACGTGATCGTCTACCTCGACCTCAGCCCCGAGTCGTCGATGAAGCGCATCCAGCAGCGGTCGCGCGATGTCGAGTCCGGCGTGTCGATGGCCTACCTCGAGGCTCTTCACCGCGAGTACACCCTCTTCATCGAGGACATCAGCCGCAGCGTGCCGGTCATCCGCGTCTGTTGGGAGCAGTTCCGCGACGCCGAGGAGATGGCCGCGGTGATCGAGCGTGAGTACCTCGAGGGGTCCTTCCTGCGCCAGGTCAGCTGGGACCCGGCGCGCTGAAATGGCAGACAAGGACTCCCGCGCGGGCCACCGCTACACCGACCCGGCCTTACTCACCTGGCTCGACGATCTGCACGCCGGCTTCGATCCGGCCCTGCGCCGCGCCTTCGAGGCGCCCGACCGCGAGGCCATGCCCGCCATCCAGGTGGGACGCTCCGAGGGCCGCCTGCTGGGCCTCATGGCGCGCCTGGTGGGCGCCCGCAAGATGGTCGAAGTGGGCACGCTGGCAGGCTTCTCGGCCCTGAACCTGGCCCGCGCCCTGCCCGCGGACGGGCACCTCTGGACGGTGGAGTTCGAGGCGAAGCACGCGGCCGTCGCGCGGGCAAACCTGGCCGCGGCGGGGCTCGACGAGCGCGTGACCGTCGTCCTGGGCGACGCGCTGACGGTGCTGCCCACCCTCGAGCCCCAGGGCCCCTTCGACCTGGTCTTCGTCGACGCCGACAAAGAGCGCTACGACGTCTACGGTCGCTGGGCGGCGGCGAACCTGCGGCCCGGCGGCCTGCTCCTCTGCGACAACGCCTACTTCTTCGGCAAGCTGCTCGACCGTTCGAGCCCCGGGGCGGCGGCCGTGCGGCGACTGCACGAGGAGTCTCGGGCGCACTTCGACACGGTGTGCGTGCCCACGCCCGACGGCCTGCTGCTGGGCATCAAGCGTTAGCGAGCCGCTCGATCTTCGCGGCCAGCACGAAGTCGGCCTCGGCCAGGCCATTGATGGCATGCGTGTGCACCTCGACGGCCACCCTGCCCCAGCTCAACTGCAGATCGGGGTGGTGGCCCTGCCGCTCGGCAAGGTCTCCGATCGCGTCGACGAAGGCCTGAGCCTGCTTCCAGTCCGGAAAGCGATAGGTCTTGTGCAGGTGGTGGCCGTCGATCACCCGCCACCCCGCGTTCAGGTCGGCGAGCAACGGGGCGACGCCCTCGTCGTCCAGGGCCGGCACCCCTCCGCGGCAGGGCGCGCAGTCCCTGTCGGCCAGTCCGCACTCCAGATCCGACATGTGGGCCTCTCCCCGCGTCAGGGTCCGTCGCAACGGACGCCGAAGCCGGGCACGCGGTCGCGCCCAAACTGCACGCGGTCGGCGCAGGCGTCGATCGGCTGAAGCTCGGCGGCGAAGTCATCGGCCCGGCAGGCCTCGATGCACTCGCGGCGCACCGAGAGCCGCCAGGCGGCGTCGAGCGCGAGGCACGTGGCGTCGCCGGACCACGTGGCGCAGTCGGCGAGGGGATCGCAGGCCACCACGCAGGCCTCCTCGTCGGCGCCATCCACCGCGTGCAGCACGTCCCCCGAGGCGCCGCTCAGCATGCAGACGCCGATCGCGTTGCAAACCGGCAGACCCTGGCCGCCGCAGGGCATGGGCCCCAGGCCATCCCAGAACACGTCGAAGCCGCCCAGGAACTGGCGCAGCGTGGCGATGATCTGCCCCGCGGAGGAGCCGGGGGGCAGCACGAAGAGGAGCGTCTGGCAGATCCCCGGCGCGTCCGGCAGGAGGCAGGCGGCCTGGAGCTGGCGGAACCAGTCCACGATCGCGGCGTCGGTCCAATAACCCTGCACCACCCCGTCTTCGATCCCGACGCCCGGGCCGTCGAGGCGCAGGCGACCGCTGAGGGTGGCCTGCTCGAGCCGGATGTCGAGCACGGTGGTGGCGTTGACCGGTAGGGGCAGCTGGAAGCCGCCGGGCTCGGTCTGGTAGCTGCCGTCGGGGGCGACCGCGACGCCCAGGAAGGTCAGCCGCACCTCGGGGTCGGGCGCGTCGGGATCCACCAGGGCCTCACGCCGCACCAGGTTGCGCGCTGCGCCGGCGCGGCGCGCCGCCATGGTCCGAAGGTCGACCGCCCCGACGTGCTCGAGCGTCTCGCCCAGGTTCCAGCCGCGCGCCTGGGTGAAGCTGAAGATCAGCGCGCCCCCGTCGGCGGTGCGGTCGACGTAGGGCTGAAGGCTCTGCACGCCGAGCTGCGCCAGCCAACTCCGCAGCGTGGTGCCGGCGTTGTTCCCGTCCAGCGTGCAGCCGGCCGCGCGGGCGTCGGCCACCGACGCGGGGATGCTCAACCGATCGGTGCGCGCGGCGGGGCCCCATGGCCCCTGCGGCGGCAGGCCGCCGTCCGCCGGCTCGACCTCGGGGCCCGCGTCGACCACCCCCGCGTCGGGCTCCGGTCCGTCGCGGCCGTCGCAGTCCTGGTCGGTGCCGTCCACGTCGAGGTCGTCGGCGTCGGGGTTGATCTCGGGCAGCGCGTCGTCGCAGTCGCGACCTCCGCAGCCGGCGGCGTTCGAGGCAAAGCCGTCGTGATCGCGGTCACAGTTGTTGACCGTCACCGTGCGCACCAGGTCGATCAGCTCACCGTTGGCGCCGACGGCGGACACGGTGATGACGAGGGGGCCGTCCCCGCGGCCGGCCGTGTCCAGATCGAGCGAGAAGGGGGGCTGGCGCGCGTCGAGCAGGCGCTCGCCGCCCACCAGGACGACCACGCGTGAGGGCGGGCCGTCGTCGTCGCGCGCCTCGATCCGCAGGATCAGCGCGCCGGTGACCTCGGCCTCGTCGGCCAGCGGCGCGCAGCCGTCGGCGTCGCAGGCGAGCAACTCGAGGACCAATGGGTGATCGACCTCGACCATCCGATTCACCCGGCTCACGCCGCCCGCGTCATCGCGCGCCACGGCGGTCAGGGTGTGCAGTCCCGCCTCGTAGGGCGGCGTCCATGCCAGGCGCCCGTCGGCGTCGAAGGTGCCGTAGAAGACGCCCCCGACCTCGAGATCGACGCCCGCGAGCCCACGGTCGTCGGCGGCTTCGACCTGCACCTCGATCTCGCCCCGCACGACCGCACCCTCGTCGGGCGCCAGGAAGGCCACGGTCGGCGCGCGATCGACGTGCAGGTGGGCAGCGGCGTCCGCGCTCAGCCCCGCCCGATCTGTGGCTCGGAGCGCGACCGGCACGTCCTCCGAGGGCAGCCCGGCGGTGTCGACCTCGAGCGTCCACGGGGGCGCGTCGAGGTCCACTGGGGCCCGGTCGCCGACCGTGACCGTGACCTGGGCCACACCGTTGGCGTCCAAGGCGGCCACGGTGAGCGTCACCACGCCATCCACCGGCGCGTCGGCGGCCGGCGACTCGAGCGCCACCGTGGGCGGCGTCCGGTCCACGCGTACGCCGAGCGCGGCCTGCGCGACTTGCCCGTCGGCGGCCACCGCGAGGGCGCCGATCACGTGCGGGCCCTCAAAGAGGCCCGCGAGGCCGAGCGTGAACCCGAAGGGGGCGGAGGCGTCGTCGGCGACGGGCGCGCCGTCGACCAGGAAGCGCACCGCCGCAGCGCCGGGCGCGTCGACGGTGACCTCGGCGTCGGCGCCGAGTGGAGCGTCCGCCTCGGGGGCGATGAACGCCACCGTCGGCGCCGGCTCCGCGCAGGGGTTCTGCACGACGACGCCCCGCACCGCGAAGGCCCGCCTGCCGGTGGAGTCTTCGGCCACGGCGCGCAGCAGGTGTGGGCCGGCGTCGGCGGTGGTCGTGTCCCAGGCGCGCGCGGGCCCGGCGCCGTCGAGGGGCGCGCCGTCGAGGGTCAGCGCCCAGGTGAGCGGATCGTCATCGGCGCCCGAGGCGGCCAGCAGGGTGGTGCCGCAGACGGTCGCGCCCTCCGCCGGCGCTTCCCAGCGCACGTCCGTCGGCGGGCACGCCCCGTCGGCGCCGCAGGGCGACCGCACCAGGACCTCGATCGTGGCCTCGGCCGTGTTGCCGGCGTCGTCCGAGGCGACCGCCGTGAAGCGGTAGGGGCCGTCGTCGCGGCCGGTGGCGTTCCAGGTCCAGGTGTAGGGTGGGGCGTCGAAGGCGGCGTCCAGGTCGCCGTCGGCGAAGATCGTGACCGAAGCGACGCCCACCTCATCCTCGGCGGCGACCTCGAAGAGCACCTCGCCCTCCACCGTGCTCGCGGCCTCGGGCCGCACGAAGCGCACGGTGGGCGGCGTCAGGTCGGGCGGCGTGGCGTCGGGTGACCCCGCGTCGACGGGCGCGGCGTCGGCCCCGTCGGCGTCGGCCGGG
>CALBMW010000679.1 GCA_937896275.1 uncultured Myxococcales bacterium | reverse complement strand
CCACGGCGACCGGCACCACGGCGACCGGCACCACGGCGACCGTGACCGCGGCGACCGGGACCGCGGCGACCGTGACCGCGGCGACGGCGACCACGCAGGCGACTGTAGCCGCTGACCCAGCGCCAGGTGGCCGGTCGCGTTGCCACCTTGCAGATCCGCTCACCCCCGATGGCCCGCCGCACCGGGCGAGCGTTCGCGGCACGCGACCTGCACCCGGCCGCACGCATGCGCGCACACCACCTGATGATTCCGCTCGCCCTGGTCGCCCTCTCCGCCTGTGAGGGGGCGACCGACGACCCCTCCCCGACAGTGGACGACCGCGACGACGTCTTCGGCACCGACGGCAAGGCCGACGGGCTGGCCGAGGACGCCTGCCTCACCGCCAACGTGCTGCGGCGGGTCAACGCGCCCGATCTCAGCGCCGAGGGGTTGAAGGCCGATGGCGTCCACGCCCAGGCCGCCCGCGAGTTGGCAGCCCTGCGGGCCGGCGAGGACGGCGTCATGGGCACCGGCGACGATCGCCGGGTGCGCACCTTGGCAATGCTCGACGCGGTGCCCTACGTCGGCCCCGCCGCCCTGAACCAACTGGCCAAGGTGGCCGGCAAGGCCTGCGCCGGGGCCGAGCGCTACCGCGTGCTGTTCAACCAGCCCTTCTGCGACACCTGCGATGCGACCGACAAGGCGGCGATGCAGGCGCGCTCTCCCATGGTGCCCGAGATCGTGGCCCTGCTCGACGCCGCCCGCGAGACCATCGACGTCGCGCAGTTCACCTTCAGCGTGAAGGCGCTCGACGAGGCGCTGCTGCGGGCCCATGCGCGCGGCGTCAAGGTTCGGCTGGCCATCGACAAGGGTCAGGACCAGCCCGGCACCGCGGCGCGCCGCCTGGCCGACGGCGGCGTCACGGTACGCTTCGTGGGTGGCGTCCCCGGCACGTCCGGCCGCCCCGACGGCCTGCAGCACGCCAAGTTCGCGCTGATCGACGACGACGTGATGCTGACCGGCAGCAACAACTGGTCGTCCACCGGCACGTCGATCAACGAGGAGTCGACCATCGTCGTGCGCGCCGCGGCCGAGGATCCCCTGCGGCGCGGATTCGCCTGTCATTTCGAGGTGATGTGGCGCGGGGACCTGGAGCACACGCGCGACTGCGGGGTGCCGGGCCTGGTCGGCTTCACGCCCGGCACCGCGGCCATCTCGATCGTCGAGGACGCCCTGCGCGAGGCCACGACCTCGGTCGACGTGCTGATGCATCACCTGGTCTTCGACACGTTGCTCAAGCGCCTCGCGCAGGCCGCCGAGCGCGGCGTGCGCGTGCGCGTGGTGGTCAACGCGGCCGACCGGGACGAGACCAAGGGCAACCTCTGGGACCGCCTGCGCGCCGCGGGCGGCGAGGTGCGCTACAAGCGGACCGAGGCCAGCACCTACCAACTCATGCATCACAAGCTGGCCATCGTCGACGGGCGCGTGCTGGTCAACGGCTCCGGCAACTGGTCGGGCAGCGCGTTCTTCAACAACTACGAGAATTACGTGCGCTACGAGGATCCGGTGGTCGTGGCGCCCTACGCGGCCCAGTACGCGCGCCTGTGGACCTGGGCCCTCTCCGCCGACTCGCTCGACGCGGGGGTCAGCGCGGCGCACCAGGATGCCGCGGCACGCACCCTGTACTTCGGCAACCTGCACGCGCACTTCCCCGCGGGCGGCGGGAAGCTCGACGACGGCAGCGACGCGATCCAGGACGAGGCGGGCCAAGTGGAGCACGTCGACCTCGGCGACAGCATCCCCAAGGTCGCGCGCTTCGCGTTTCAGAGCGCCTGGGACGCCGGCCTCGACTTCATGGCGTTGTCGCCACATGTCACGGGCGACACGGGCGAGACGGTGTCGAACATGACCAACGAAGGCTTCGCCGAGCTGGTGGGCGCGGCCGAGGGCACCACCCTCGCGGCCAACGGCGCGTTCCTCGCCCTGCCCGCGATGGAGTGGAGCACCAACAGCGCGGGCAACCACGTCAACGTGTTCGGGACGCGCACGCTCGCCAAGGCGCCCACCGGGCAGTTCGACCGCCTGTACGACGACTATCTGGTCGACCGCGCCGCCGCGGGCGAGACCCCAGTGGTGATGTTCAACCACCCGCGCACCTTCGCCACGGCCGAGGACGTGACCAATGGCAACTGGGACCAGATCTTCGACATCCGGCTGACCGACATCGTCAACAACAGCGAGCGGAAGAAGAAGTTCAACGACTTCGGCATCGACGACTACCCGCCGCTCCGCGACGTGCTCGGCGGCTGGATCGCGGGCGAGGCGATGCCCGATCCCGCGGTGGTGTCGGCCACGTTGCGCACGGTGGCCAAGGCGACCGCCCCGTTCGCGCGGCTGATGGAGGTGACCGTGAGTCGCGGCACCGAGCTGGGCGGGCTGACGCCGATCAACCCCAGCATCACGGTGCTCGAGGACGGCACGACCGAGCGGTACACCAAGGTGCACCGCGACTTCGACTACTTCCTGCTGCACGGCTTCCGGCTCTCGCCGGCCGCGAACCACGACAACCACAAGGCCAACTGGGGCCGCGGCGCGACGACGCGGACGGCGGTGCGGGCGACGGCGCTCACCGAGGAGGCGCTGATGGCGGCGCTGCTCGAGGGCCGCGCCTACGCGACCGAGGCGCCGGCGCTGCACCTCGACTTCTACGCAGGCGGGCGGGTCCCGATGGGCGGCGCGATGGCGGTGCGCGGCGCGCGCGCGGAGGCCGAGTTGCGGTTGGCGGACGCAGACTACGCCGGACCCTGGACGGTGACGGTCTGGCGGGGCCAGGTGGGCGGCAAGGCGGTCGAGCCCGCCCAGCGCATCGAGTCGATCGCGCCGGACGCCTGGCAGCAAATCGCGCTCGACGCCCCCTCGCCCGGCACCTGGTTCTTCTACGTCGAGGCCCACCAGACCGAGGTGGACCGAATGGCGTGGTCGGCGCCGATCTGGATCGAGCGCATCGACTGAGACGGGGGGGTCAAGACTAGCTACTTGACATATATGCTATATGTCAAGTAGCTAGTCTTGACCCCCCCCCGCCCCTGCGGCGGCGTCGGCGACGGGCCAGTGACGCATCGACGTCGCCCCCACCAGGATGTCGGCCGTGCGCCGCATGCGGCGGAAGATGCTCTCCTGCACGTAGGGCACGCCGTGGGCCTCGCAGAGGGCGCGCAGCCGCGGCTGGGCGCGCTGATATTGGCGCGGCGACAGCTCGGGAAACACGTGGTGCTCGATCTGGTAGTTGAGCCACCCGTGCAGGAAGTCGTTGAGATCTCCGCCCGTCCGGTAGTTGGTCGAGCCCACGATTTGCCGCAGGTAGAACTCGGCGCGCCCCGCGAGCGGCGCGTCGAAGCGATAGAGATCGTCGCCCGCGTGGTTGGGCACGATGACCCAGAAGGACCAAGCGTTCGCCACCGCCTCGCCGATCAACACGTTGACCAGCGCCCAGGTGGCCGCCGTGGCGCCGAAGGGCAGGAAGAGCGCCGGCAGGAGCACGAATCGGCTCACCCCGTAGGGCAACCAGCAATGCCAGAAGACGGCGCGCAGGCGCGGCCGCCATGGCTTCCAGGCCTCCCACGACAAGCTGTGCACGGGCGGCGCGCCGCTCCCGCGCTCGCGATGATTCATCAACGCATTCATGGTGTTGGGTGCGTAGTACAGGGGCTTCCACACCAAGCAGCCCAGATAGACCACGAGCCGGCGCGCGCCCATCGGCAAGCGGGAGTCGCGCAGCCAGGACGCGTTCTCCTCGGGCACGTCGGGATCGGCGTCGACCTCGCCCAGCCGGTAGTGGTGCATCACGTCGTGCTCGTGGTGCCAGGCGTCGGGGTGCATCCAGTCGAACCAGTCGACGAAGCGCCGCCAGCCGCGCGCGAACACCTTGCCGTGCAGGCGGCGCGGGGTGCCGGGCAGCCGGTCCAGGCCCCGATGGATGACGTGATGGGCCACGATGGCCCAGCGGCTGAAGTTGCCGAGGCCCAGCCCGAACCACGCGATCGGGTTGGGGAAGAAGCCCGCCGCGGCGAGGCCGATCAGCGTGCAGGCGCGCCCCCACCGCGTCAGCTTGCGCGCGTGCGCCAGGTCCTCGGGACCCGCCTCGGCGCGCAGGGCGTCCCGCAGCGCGTCGAGGTCGGCGGTGAGGGCGTGAAGGTCGATGTCGAGGCTCAGAAGATCCCCGCCACGCCGAGCGGTGTCACGACGAGCGACCGGCGCGTGGACGCGGGCGCGTCGTCCACGGCGTGCAGCCACGGGACGAGCACGCCGATCGCGCCCCCCACCGCGGCGCCCGTGAGGACGTCGGTCGGGAAGTGCTTGTGGGCCACCACCCGCAGCACCGCGGTCGCGGTCGCGAGGCCGATGGCGCCGCCGCCGGTGATCCAGGCCAGGGTCCGGTCGCCGTCGCGCGCGAAGGCCAGGTAGGTCGCGGTGCCGGCCACCGAGAAGGCCACGGCGTTGTGACCGGAGAAGAACGAGACCGTGTCCTCGACCGTGCCCGGTGGGCCCGCGCCGTCGGCGTAGGTGTAGGGGCGCGGTCGCAGGGCGGTCACCTTCGTGATCGTGGTGACGGCCAACGTCAAGCTCAGGCTCTCGGCGTACAGCACGTAGTCGGTCAGCGGATCCTCGTCGCGCCCGGCGGGCTGGAAGACGGCCAGCCCGAGCAGCGCTCCCAGGGTCGCGTAGGAGATCTGGTTGGCGACGTCGCCGCCCGCGAGATCGCCGTCGAGTACCCAACGATCCAGCACGAAGACGTCGCTCCGGTCGCCCACGGTCGCCGGATCGATCGAGGATTGCACC
>CALBMW010000678.1 GCA_937896275.1 uncultured Myxococcales bacterium | reverse complement strand
GCCGCCGCCCGCGCCGGGCTCACCGGCCATGCCTGGCGTGCCGCCCTGGCCCGGGACGCCGCCGCCTCCGGCGCCGGGGATCCCCATGTCGACCCCGGCGTCTTCTCCGCCGGAGCTCCCGCCGTCGTCACACCCGAAGACGAGCGCGACGCTGAGCAGCGCCAATAGACCGAGCTTGCGTTCCATGGTTCCTCGCGTTGGTTTTGCCGCGCTCCCCGCGCGGCGGCTGGTGGGGAAGGCCCCGACCCGACCGTTTCAGGAGCGGAATCTAGCCGCAGGTGGTGGTCGCTTGCCAGCCCTGGTTGCGGTTTTGGCCCCGCCGGCGAAGCTCGGCGCTGGCGCGGGGCGGCGCTGGCAGCGGCTTGGCAACGGCTCGGCAGCGGCTTGGCAGCGGCTCGGAAGGGAGGGGGAGGAGGCCACCGGGCGGGCCCCTGAGGCCACGCCCGGTGGAGCGCGAGTTCAGTTCGCGGGGGTGATCGTCAGCCCGACCTCGACGCCCACGATGGCCCGGCCCAGGAAGGCCCGCACGGTGATGGCGTAGTCGCCCATGGGCACGTCGTCCATCGCGAGGCGCGAGCAGAGGCCGGGTGCCTCGGAGCCGTCGTCGTCCGTGCCCAGGCGGGTCAGGCTGCCGTCGGCGTTGATGCGGTCGAGGTCGACGATGGTGTCGCCCGCGCAGACCCCGTTGGGCGCGGTCTCGATGACGACGCTGGCCAACGGCACGTCCACCCGGAAGCCGATCACCACCTGTCCGCCGGCGGGCACGTCGACGACCGCCACCTCACCGTCGCTCAACATGTCGGCGAAGCCGCACTCGGCGGTGCACCCCGGGCCACCGTCGCAAAGCTCGCCGTCGCTGACGATGCCGTCGCCGCAGCGCGCCTCGACGCAGACCGGCATGGCACCCTCGGGGCAGACCAGGCCGGCGTCGCAGAAGGCCGCGACGCCGGTGGGATCGCAGGCCTCGCCGAGCGCCGCGCCCGCTTCCACGCCGACCTCGAGGGTCACGGCGTCGAAGCCCTCGGCCGCCCGGAAGTGGGTCAGCTCCACGACGTAGCGGCCGGGTCCGAAGACCTGCTCGATGTGCGAGCAGCCCCCCGGGCCGCCGAAGTCGTCGTTGAAGGCGGCCCGGGTGCGGCCCTCCGCGCTCAGGCGGAAGACCTCGAGCACCGTGTCGCCCGGGCAGCCGTCGGCGCCGTCGGTGGTCTCGAGCGTGAGCCGCGCGTTGCCCTCGAGGGCGAAGCCGAAGTAAGCGGCGGAGCCCGCGTTGACGCTCGACTCGAAGGCGCCACCGGCCGTCACGTCGACCTCGGCCTGGCACATGCCATCGCAGCCCACCGCATCGGCGCGGTCGCAGGCCTCGCCGGGATCGACCTGCCCGTTGCCGCAGCCGGCGGTGATGAGGCAGGCGTTCGTGCACAGATCGTCGTCGACGTCGTTCCCGTCGTCGCACTCCTCCTCGGGCTGGTTGACGAGGCCGTCACCGCAGGCGGCCTCTTCGCAGGACGTGGCGCCTTCGTCCCCCACGCAGAACAACGCGGGGTCGCAGTAGGCGGTCACCTCGTCGGGATCGCAGGCCTCGCCCTGGGCGGCGAGGACGGCGAAGGCCACGCTCAGCGTGTAGGCGGCGATGGGCGCCTCGTCGCTCGGCTCGGTGATCGCCACGACGTAGTCGCCCGCCTCGAGCTCGCCGCTGAACGCGGCGCAGAGGTCGACGCCGCCGTCGTCGACCTGCGCGACCAGGACCGGCTCGCCCTCCGTGAGGAGGACCAGCGACAGCACCGTGTCGATGTCCGCGCAGCCGCCTTCGCCGTCGCTGGTCTCGAGGCTCAGCCGACCGGTCTGCGGCACGTTGACGATCCACCAGCCGACACCGCCCGCCGCCACGGCGCCCTGGACGGAGCCGCTCAGCATCAAGCCGTTCTCGACCTGGCATTCGGCCGAGCAGCCGTCCCCGTCGTCGGTGTTGCCGTCATCGCACTGCTCACCGGCGCTCCAGATGGTGTCGCCGCAGGACGGCTGCGCGCAGATCTCCGCGCCGGCGTCGCCCACGCAGACATGCTCCGGACGACAGAAGGACGCCTCGCCCGTCGGATCGCAAGGCTCACCCTCGCCCGCGGCCGCCTGCGCCGTGACGACGAAGTCGATGCCGCCCGCGTCGTTGTCGCCAAAGTCGGCCACCTGCAGGCGGTACTCCCCCGGCGACAGGGTCACGGTCAGCAGCGAGCACAGGCCCTCGCCGCCGTCATCGTTGCTGCTCTCGGGGCCATAGCCCTCTGCGTCGAGCCGAGCGAGGTACAGCTGCGAGTCGTTCAGGTTCGGCGCGCCGCAGCCCGTGGTCTCGATGGTGTAACGGGTGGGCTCCTGGGGTGCGATGCGGTACTCGGCGCGGGCGCCCTCGGTCACCTCGGCGCGGAAGACGCCGCCGGCCGTCACGTCGCGCTCGAGCGCGCAGGCCCCGCAGCCGTCGCCGTCGATCAAGTTGCCGTCGTCACAGGACTCGCCGGGGTCGATCATGCCGTTGCCGCAGTCGGTCGTGAGCTGACACTCGGCGTCGCAGCGCACGCCGTCGTTGTTGCCGTCGCCGAGGTCGCACTGCTCGCCCCCGCCCACGAGGCCGTCGCCGCAGCGATGCGCCGTGCACACGGGCACGTCGGCGTCCTCGGGGCAGTAGCTCGCCTCGTCGCACCGGAACACGAAGTCGGCCGGGTCGCAGGGCGAGCCGTCGGGGATCGCGACGATCTGGCAGGCAGCGCAGCCGTCGCTGACGTCGTCGTTGCCGTCGTCACATGCCTCCAGCGGGCCCAGGATCTCGTCGCCGCACACGTGCTCGGTGCAGACCTCGACCTCGCCCTCGGCGCAGTAGCTGCCGTCGGGGCACGAGCGGAAGGCGTCAATCTGGCTGCAGGCGTCGCCGACCGCGAGCGGCGCGCCGAGGACGCGCACCGTGATCCAGTTGGGGCCCGTCGTGCCGGTGTTGCTGAAGTGCTGGGCGCGCACGTCATAGGTGCCGGCTTCGAGCTCGAGTTCGAGCAGAGGGCACTGGGCCGGCCCGCCGTCGTCGTCGTCGTCGAAGGCGTCCTCCTCACCGTCACGGAAGACGTAGAACCGCGGATCCCCCGCGCAGCCGGTCAACGCGAGATCGGACCCGAGCAGGCCCACCGTGGCCGGGGCGTCGAGCGTGAACCGGAACCAGTCCTGATCGCCGAGCTCTTCGATGGCGAAGATCACCCGATCCTGGCCGCTGGACAGGTCGAAGACCCACGGCGCGTCGCGGCTGTCGGGCTCGTTGGGGCCGTTGTACGGGTCGAGCCGGCATTCCACGGTGCACCCGTCGGTGGCCAGCTCGTTGGCGTCGTCGCACTGCTCGTCGCCCGCGACGAAGCCGTCACCGCACAACGGCGCCGCGCACTGCTCGAGGTCGGGGTTGCAGAACAGGCCGTCAGCGCACACCAAAAGGCGGTCGAAGGTGTCGCAGGGCCCGCCGAGCGGGATCGGGACGATCGCGCACGCGTCGCACCCGTCCATGGCCTCGTCGTTCCCGTCGTCGCACGCCTCGTCACCGGCGACGAGGCCGTCACCGCAGACGATGGGGGCGCAGACGAGATCGTCGGGGTGGCAGAAGAGGCCCTCGTCGCAGAACGGCTGGACTCCGAACCGGAGACACTCGGCGCCCTCCGGCAGCGGCACGGCCGCGCAGGCGTCGCAGCCGTCGTTCGGGTCGTCGTTGGCGTCGTCGCACGCCTCGAGGCCCCCCACGAAGCCGTCGCCGCACACGACCGGCGCGCACAGCTCGTCCTGGGGGTGGCAGAAGAGGCCCGCGTCGCACACGAGGTCCTGCGAGAAGGGATCGCAGGGCTCGCCTTCGTCGATGGGCACGAGCTGACAGAGCTCACACCCGTCGCCCGCGTCCTCGTTGGCGTCGTCGCAGGCCTCGTCGCCGCCCACGAAGCCATCGCCGCACACCACCGGCGCGCACAGCGCGTCCTGGGGGTGACAGAAGAGGCCCGCGTCGCAGCGGAAGATGTCCGAGAAGGGGTCGCAGGGCGCGCCCTCGAGGATCGCCACGATCTGGCACGCGTCGCAGCCGTCGAGCGGGTCCTCGTTGCCGTCGTCGCAGGTCTCGACGCCGGCCACGGCGCCGTCGCCGCACACGTTCGCCACGCAGACGGGCGCTTCACCCGAGTCGTCGCAGTTCAGGTCGTAGTTGCAGGCGTCCACCTCGCCGATGGGACCGCCGGGTCCAAAGCCGGCGCCCGCGGGGACGCAGGCCTCGCCCGCGTCGAAGCCGGGCAGCGCGCGCGCGAGGATGGTGTTGGGGCCCGCGGTGCGCTGCGCCGAGAAGGCCCGCGCACGGACGAGGTGCGTGCCGGCCGGGACCGAGCGCAGCCGGCCATACCGGCGCGCGTCGAGCAGCGAGCAGAGCCCCGGCCCGCCGTCGTCGTCCTGGGCGTCGGGCAGGTCCGTGTCGTTGCCCTCGAGGTAGAGCTCGAGGAAGGTGTCGCCCACGCAGGCCTCGGGGGCGTCGGGGTCGGCCGTCTCGATCACGAGGTTGGTGCGCTGTGCGAGCGTGACCGAGAACCAGTCCACGTCACCCTCTGGCGTGTTCTCGTAGAGCAGCGCGGTGCCCAACTCGAGCGCGCAAGGGGCCTCGCGCGTGCAGTCATCGACGGGGGGCATCGCGCCGCCCATGCCGGGCTCGCCGCCCATGGCGCCGCCCATGCCGGGCTCGCCGCCCATGGCGCCGCCCATGCCGGGCTCACCGCCCATGGCGCCGCCCATGCCGGGCTCACCGCCCATGGCGCCGCCCATGCCGG
>CALBMW010000677.1 GCA_937896275.1 uncultured Myxococcales bacterium | reverse complement strand
CGAGCAGCCGCCGCTCTCGCCGTCGCCGTCGCCCCGCTGGACGCCGCCCCCGGCCCCGTCGTCGGCGCCCGCGTCCGGCTCCCCACCGGCCACGCCGCCCACCCCGATCGGCGGATCACCGCCCCCAATCGGCGGCCGCTCGCCACCGCAGAGGAAGGTCGGCGAGTCGGTCATCCCCTCGCGGCACTGCCCGATCACCGGCGTCAACTCGACGCACCCCCACCCCTCGGGGCAGCAGTCGTCGACCCTGCAGTTCTTGGTGCAGAAGCCGGCCTCGGACACCTCGTTGTTGCCCAGCACGAAGTCCACGCACACCAACCCGGCCGTGCAGGTCGGGCGCTCCCACGGCACCTCGGGGTTGACCCAGCACGCGTCGCCGACGCGCCGGTCGCCCGCGCTCGGCACGATCTGGCAGGCCGTCCCCGAGGGCGCGATCTCGACGCAGCGGAAGCCCTCGTCGCAGCGCCCGCTCTCGCACGCGCCCGTGCAGTAGGGCACCGCCTCGCCGGTCTGCTCGTCGACGTTCAGGCTGTCATTGAGACAAAACAGTCCCCGATCGCACAAGCCGCGGTCATTGCAGGCCGACCCCGGTCCGGGCAACGGTCCGCCCGCTCCGGGCCCGCCCCGCGCGCAGATGTCCTCGCCCGTCGACAGCTCGGCGCAGGACCAGTCCTCGGGGCAGTTGCCGTTCACGCAGGGGCCGGTGCAGTAGAGGCTGCCGTCGTCGTTGATGCACACCAGGCCGGCCTGGCAGCTGACCTCCTCGCCGCACAGGTCACCGAAGCCGGCCAGGTTGCGCGCCGGATCCTCACCGCGCGCGCAGGCGCCACCGCCGCCCGACAGCAGCGTGCAGAAGTAGCCGTCCCCGCAGGTGTTGTCGGCCGCAGGATCACAGGACCGCGAGCAGTAGCTCTCGCGCCCGTCGCTCACACAGAACAGCCCCTCGGCGCAGGCAGCCATCGCGCAGTCGCCGCCAAACTCCACCGTGCCGGCCACCGGGGGCGTGTCGTCGTCGGGCGTCGGCCGCTCGCCGCCGTTCGGATAGACCGTGCATGCCGCGTCGATGTCGTCGGCCCCCAGCGAGCGCCCGCCGATGTCACCGGCGCCGGTCGACGGCCACATGGTCGACCCCGGCACGTCGGAGTGACCAAAGCCCAGGGCGTGCCCTACCTCGTGCGCGCCGACGCTGCTGATGTCGGTGCGCCCGTCGAAGCCGCGTGGCGCCTCGCGAAAGTAGGCCCAGGAGTGATCCTGGCCATTGAACTTGATGTCGGTGTCGCTGAGCCCGCTGAAGCCCCAGATCGTCGACGTGATGCCCAGGACCGTCGCGCCCTCGTCCCAGCCGCGCTCGCGCCAGCTCGACAGGTTCATGCCATCCTGCGCGCCCCACGTGTCGCTCTCGGTGCGACCCTGGAACTCCCAGGCGATGTAGCTGCAAGACAGCGCGGTCCAGACGTCGTAGCCGACCTGCACCGCCTCGAGCGCGTCGCGGTCGGGCAGGTCCGTGCTCAGTGAGTCCTGCACCCAATAGGGCACGCCCTCGCCCCGCGACACCTCCCACTTGGCGCCGCCCCACTCGTAGGCGTGCGCGGCCCCCGCTGCGAGGACGAGCCCCAGCGCGGTCGCGACGGCCGCTCCGCGGCGGATCATCGCGCACCTCCCGCCGGCAAGCTGACCTGCGGCGTGGCGGGCGCCTGGTGAAGCATGGGCGAGGCCAGCGGTCGGCCACCGCGGGCGACCGTCACGATCTGGTCCAGGGGCAGACGGTTCGGATCGCTCGGCACGCCCAGGAAGGTGCGCGTGGGCACCACCTGCCCCACGAAGGCCAGGTCACTCACGTCGCGCACGGCCATCGGACGGCCGGTCTTGGCATCGTCGCGGACGGTGAACTTGCCCTGCGCCAGCCCCGTGATCACGAGCGCGCCGCCCGGCGTTCGCTCCAGGAACAGCACCACGCGCTCACCCACCTCGAAGCGCGGGTAGCCGGAGATCGCCTGCCGCATGAGGCTGGCCCCCTCGCCCACCTCGCCGCCCAGGCGCGTCAGCACGAAGGGGCCGCTCTCCTTCGGACCCTTGAGCACCTGCTCGACCGTGAAGGTGGTGTCGGTGAGCACCTGCCGCGGCGCCTCGGACAGTCGGCTCTGCTGCGCCGCCACCGTCCCGATGAACACCCGTTCGGAGAGCGCGGCGAGCTGCCCCAGAGACAGCCGCTGCACCGTCGCGGCCTGCGCCCCGCCGGCGAGCAGCGCCAGGACCAGGGCCAGGGCACCGCCCAGCACGGCTCCTGAGCTTCGAGACCCTCTCCGAGACGACATGGCGCGCTCCTGGTCCGGCCGATCCCCTGGACCGTACGGACGGGTCCAGGGGCACGGAAGTGTAATTGATTGCCCTGCCTGTGATCCGCTCAGGTGGCCCGATCTCCGCTCAGGTGGACCGCACGGCCGCCAGCAGCGCGTCCGCCTGCGCCTGGGCGGTCGTCGCGCCCGCGTCGCCCAACCGCTCGAGGTGCCGCGCGCGCGCCGCGTAGGCCCGCCCCAACTCCAGCGGCTGCTCGAGCTCCTCGAGCACGTCGATGGCCTGGTCGATCCAGTCGCCTGCCGTCTCCAGCTCGCCCGCCTGATCGCAGGCCTCGCCCAGCACCCTCAGCGCCACCCCCTCGCGCGGCCGATCCCCGCAGTCCCGCGCCAGCGTCAGCGCCTCGAGCGCCGCCTCGCCCGCGGCCGTCGCGTCGTCGAGTTGCACGTGCAGCTCGGCCAACATGCGCCAGGCGTCCGGCAGCAGGTAGCCCGGGCCCCGGCCCTCGCGGCAGAGCGCGATGGCCTTCTCGAGGTGCGCGCGCGCCTCCTCCAGGCGCCCCTCCTTCAGCCGCACCTCGCCCAGGTTCGCGTAGCCCAGCGCCACGCCGCCGTGCCCCGCCCGATGCCTGATGCGTATCGATTCCTCCAAGTATTTCGCGGCCTTGCCATAGTCGCCCACCTCACCGTACAGCGCGCCGAGGTTGTTGTAGGCGCGCGCGAGCCCGGCTCGGTCGCCCCGCTTGACGTAGGTGCGCAGCGCCCGCTCGTACCAGCCGACCGCCGCCCGCACGTCGCCTTGCTTCTGCGCCAGGATGCCCAGGTTGTTGCACGCAGACGCCGCGCCGGCCTCGTCGCCGGTGGCGTCTTTGGCCACCAGCGCCCGCCGATAATGCAGCGCCGCGGTCTCGTAATCGCCGCGGCCGTAGTTCACGACGCCCAGGGCGTTGCGCACCAGGCCCATGAGCGCGTGGGCCGCCGGGGGCACCTCGTCGAGCAGCTCGGTCAGGCGCGCGACCGCGGTGTCGTACTGCCCGTCGCGGTACCACAGCCAGGCCTCGTCCCGGCGCACGGTGATCGACACGGCCCGCGCCGCCTCGTCCGCGCGCCCGTGCACCAGCGCGCGCGCCTCGGCGAGCCGCGCCCGCGCGGCGGAGAGGTCGCCGCGGTTCTCGTCGACCTCGGCCCGACGTCTCAGGCGCTCCGCCCGCTCCACGGCGTCGTGGGCCGGCGTCAGCGCCAGCGCCGCGTCCAGGTGCAGCGCCGCGGAGCGCAGATCGCCCGCCGCGGCGGCCAGGTCCGACAGATCGGCCGCCGCGCGCGCGCGCCTCTCCGGTGACA
>CALBMW010000676.1 GCA_937896275.1 uncultured Myxococcales bacterium | reverse complement strand
CGCCTCGTCGGGGCCAACGCGCCCGACGATCCGGCCCCAGCGCCCCCACCGCCCGAGGGCGGGCGCGTCGACCTCGCGCCCTGCGCGGCCGACGCCTGCGACGACTCCCTCGCGCTCGCCGCCGCGATCGAGGGTGCGCCCGAGGGCCCGGTGATGCTCGTGCTCGGCGCCGGCGCCTGGCACCTGCGCACACCGCTCCTGATCCGTCGCGACGGTGTCGCGCTGGTCGGCGAGGGCGACCCCATCCTCCACTGGATACCGAGCGTCCCCGCCGAGGGCGCGATCACCTTCGCGGGCGCCGGCCCAGTGGGCGCGTCCCTCGCGGTCCCCACCGTCACCGCCGGCCAACGCACCTTCGTGGTCGACGCTCCCGAGGACTGGCGGCCTGGCTTCGTCCGCATCGACGCCGATGACTTCGGACCCATCCCCGCGCCCTGCGTCAACGGGCGTGACGTCGAGCGATTCAACCGTCATATCGGGCAGTTGGCGCGGGTCGAGGCGATCACTCCCGTGGACGGCGGGGTCGAGGTGACGGTCGACCGCGGCCTCTGGCTGGACGTCCCGGCCGAAGCCAACCCACGCCTGCAGGCGATGACCTTGCTGACGGGCGCCCGCGTCCAAGGGCTGTGGCTTGAGGCCGACTGCCCCGAGGCAGACGCGGACCTCCGCTTCGCCGCCGCTGCCTGCCGTACGCCGGACGTGTTGGTGGACGACGGCGTCCGCTTGCTGGCCACGGTCGGCGCGCGGATCGTCGACGTGCGCGCGCGCCACTTCGGACGCTTCTCGATCCGCGTGGACGGCAGCCTCGAGACCTTCGTCGACGGCGGCGGCATGGATCACCCGTCCGACTTCGGCGACGGCGGTCGCGGCTACGGCGTCCACGCCATCCGCGCCACCCGCACCCGCGTGCGCGGCTACCGCGTCGAGCACGCGCGCCACGGCGTGGTCGTCGACTTCGGCTCGGCCGAGTCGCAAGTGATCGACTGCGATCTGCGCGACATGAACCAGGCCCTCGTCGACGTGCACGGCGAGGCCAGCCGCGACACCCTCGTGCGCGGCTGCACGCTGGCCGGCGGGCCCACCGGCGTCATCGTCGGCGGCGGCGGCGCCGACGTGCACTGCAACGACGGCCCCCGCCACCATGTGCTGTTCAACGACATCCGCGACACCGCGCTCGGGGGCGTCGTGGCCTTCAAGGAGGCGCGCCATGTGTTCGTCATCGGCAACACCTTCGGCCCCGCGTTGAACCACGTGAACGTCGCGCTCGGCAGCGGCGACATCGTCGTCCACCGCAACCGCTTCGCCGGCTCGCGGTCGGCGCCCGTGCTGGTCGTGTCGGGGGCCGTCGCGAGCGGCCCGGTGCAGGTGACCGACAACATCTTCGACGACGCCTGCGACGCCGCGCGCGCGGTGGTCACGGCCTTCGATCCCGAGGTCACGCTCGACGGCAACGTCTACTGCCCCTGAGCCGCGCCGGCCCTTCTCGCGCGCCGCGCCGGCTCCTCACGTCGCCTGGGCCGCGACGGTGCGCCCCCGAACCTTGACCCGAAGCAAGCCCTCGAAGAAGGCCCGCGCGTTGCGCCCCAGCGTCCGCGTGCGGTAGCCACCCTCTTGCACCACCAGCACCGAGCGTCCCAGCGCCGCGATGCGTGCCCCGTTCTCGCGAAAGTCGGCCGGCCCCAGGCTCCACGTCCCGGTGGGGTCGTGCCGCGCGGTGTCCAGCCCCAGCGCGACGACCACGCAGGCCGGCTCGAAACGTCGGATGGCCGCCAGCGCCTTGTCGAGCGCCGCGTGATAGGTGGCGCCGTCCACCGACTCGGCGAGCGGGATGTTGAGGTTCTTGCCCTTGCCCTCACCCTCGCCGCGCTCATCCGCGAAGCCCGTGAAGTAGGGATACGCGAAGCGCGGGTGCCCGTGGATGGACACGGTGAGCACGTCGGACCGATCATAGAAGATGGCCTGCTGTCCGTTGCCGTGGTGGTAGTCCAGGTCGAGGATCGCCACGCGCCCGTGGGCCGACAGGTGCTCGGCGGCGATGGCGTTGTTGTTCAGGTAGCAGAAGCCGCCGAAGTAGCCGCGCTCGGCGTGGTGCCCCGGCGGGCGCACGAGGGCGTAGGTGACGCGCTGGCCGTCGAGCAGCGCGTCGGCCGCCGTGAGCGCCGCGTCCACCGCGGCGCGCGCGGCCCGCCAGGCGTTGAGGTTGAGAGGCGTGAAGGTGTCGATGCAGTAGTAGCCGGCGCAGCGCACCAGGTCGGTGGGGGGCCGCGTCGCGTTCCGCACCGGAAAGACATAGGGATAGACGCTCTTCTCGTTGCCCACCTGCTCGCACACCCGCTTCAGGTAGCGCACGAAGGCGGCGTCATGGACCGCTGTGATCTTCGAGTCGGGGTAGGCGCGCACCGGGATCTCGCGGAAGAGCCCCGGCCCGATGAGCGCCTCACGGATGCGACTCACCCGCGCCGGCACCTCGACGTAGCCCCGCTCGCGCACGTGATGAATCGGATGATCGCGGTTCGTCGCCAGGACGCCGCGACGATCCAAGGGCAGGCCGGACGGCGTGGTGAGCTCGCCCGCCCCCCCGTAGCGCGGCGCCCGCAGGGGCACGGGATCCTGGCTGAAGGATCGCAGCACCCCCTCGACGTAGGCGGGCGGGCACAGGTGGGCGTATTTGCGCTCGAGGATGGCGCGCACCACCTCACGGGCCTTCGCGCGGCGCAGGGGGCGCCCGCTGCCCACGTCGTCGAAGCACAGGTAGGGCGGCTCGGTGTCCTCGGGCGAGAGCGGTGACTCGTACGCGGTGCCGGCGATCGGTCGCGCCCCGTAACGCTCGTAGAAGGCGAGCCGCGCCTCGTTCTGGCGTCGACGGTCTGCCTCGGGGCTCAACGCGGGGTCGTCGGGCAGGCACTCGAAGAAGATGCCCACGGCCCCGAGCGCCCGCGCCTCCTCCCGCACCCGCTCGTAGAGAGCGCCTCCAAGGCCGCCGCCCTCGTCGCCGGGGCGCGTGCTGATGAAGTCCAGGAAGACGAAGCCGATGCTCGCCTCGTGCTGTACCAGCGCCAGCGCGATCACCTCCCCGGGCCCGCGCTCCGCCACGAAGAGGAGCGTGCGGAACCGGTACTTCATCGGATCGTGCAGCTTCGCCGGCAGCGCCCCGACGTCTTCGGCGCGCGCGTCGGGGAAGGCGGCGGTCAGGATGGCCTGCGACTGCTCGACCGCCAGGCGGTCGGCGGGGAATACGGTGTCGTGGACCTTGCGGATGTTGAACATCGTCACCTCGAATGGGGCCCCAGTCTCGCACAATTCACTCTTGCCGGTCCGCGCTGAGCGACCCCGCCGCCGGCGCGTGGGCCATAGGTCCGCGACGACCCCCGGATTGACACCGCGCGGCGGCCCACCGTTGCGGACGCGCATGGGGGTCTACACCCGGATCGACGACGGCACCCTGCAGGACGAGCGCGCACGCCTCGAAGCGCAGGCCCTGGCCCTTTGGCCCGTGGAGCGACAGATCCTCGCGCGCCGCCTGCTCGACCGGCCCGAGGGGTTGATGATCGACCTGGGCTGCGGCACCGGCGCCACCATCGCGCGGGCCGCCGCCGCCTGGACGGGCTGGCGCTTCCTCGGTCTGGATCTCGAAGCGCGCCTGATGCCGCCGGACGGCCCACGCGCCCGCTTCGAGGTGACCACGCCCGCGGGCCCCTGGCCGATCCGCGACGGCGAGGCCGACGCTGTCTACGCCCGCTTCGTGATGCAGCACGCGCCCGAGCGCGACGCCCTGCTGGCCCTTGCGCGGCGCGCGCTGCGGCCGGGCGGGCGCGTCCTGCTGGTGGACGTGGACGACCGCGCCAGCGTCTTCGAGCCCACGCTCCCCGAGATCGACCGCATCTACCGCACCTCGACGGCGGTGCAGGCCGCGCGCGGGGGCGATCGCACCGTGGGGGCGCGCTTGCCGGGCCTGCTCCACCGCGCGGGCTTCACGCAAATCGACTACGAGGTGCTCGCCGTGAGCGGGGCCCTCATCGGCGTGCGAAGCCTGCTCGACCTCGCCCTGGGCTTGAAGCTGCGCCAGATGGGAGAGCCCGCGTCGCTGATCGAGCGCCTGACCGCCGAGGCCGAGGCCACCCCCGGCTTCGTCGCGCTCGTGAACATCTTCGTCGCTTCGGGGGTCTGCCCGGGCGACCGCTGAAACGAGGGTCTGATGAGCAACGGTATCCTGGTCACCTTCGCCGGCTACCCCTACACGCCCTCGTCGCTCTTCCCCGACAACGGGCTGGCCAACATGGCCGCCTCGCTCCTGGCAAACGGCCACGGCATCAAGATCTGGGACCTCAACACGCTGTCGACCATGGAGCGGCTCATGACGCCGGCGCTGCGCGTCGACATGCGCCGGCTGCTCGGCCTCTACAAGCTCGTCGGCCGCGACGAGGAGGCGACCGCCTTCGCGCAGGACCTCGACGGGCGGGTCGAGGCGCACATGGCCGAGGAGTCGCTGCGCATGGCCGACGAGCTGTGCGCCGAGGTCGAGGCCGGCGGCTACGACTGGGTGGGCTTCAAGCTGTACATGGGCGACGGCCTGCGCAACAGCGTGCGCATGGCCGAGCGCATCCGCGAGCGTCTTCCGGGGCTCAAGCTCTTCGCGGGCGGGCCGCAGGCCGATCTGGTGCGCGACGCGGTGTACCGCCGGACGCGCGTGTTCGACGCCGTGGCCGTGGGCGAGGGCGAGTGGACGATCGTGTGCCTGGCCGACTGGGTGGACGGCAAGGGGACGCTCGCTGCCGTGCCCAACATCCTCTACTTCGAGGGTGAGCAGATCGTGGCCACCCCCGAGCAGCGGATCCCCGACCTCAACCAGATCGCGACCCCGGTCTACGATGTCGAGATCTACCCGGCCATGGCCGGCGACGAGAAGATCAAGATCCTCACCTACGACGAGAGCCGCGGCTGCCCCTACCAGTGCGCCTTCTGTATCCACGCCGCCAAGTCGGGGATCAACCGGCGCGTGAAGGACCCCGCGCTCATCGCGCAGGAGCTCGACGACCTGTCGACCCGCTACGACACGCGGCTGTTCCGGCTGGCCGGCTCCTCGACGCCCTACTACACGCTCTTCCAGGTGACGCAGCAGCTCATCGAGCGCGGCACCGAGGTGATGTTCAGCGCCTACGGCACGCCCTACAGCCTGGACCCGGCCTACCTGCCCACCCTCACGGCGGGCGGCATGTGGGGCATCTTCTTCGGCGTCGAGTCGGGCTCGCCTCGCATCCTCGAGCGGATGAACAAGAACAAGAACCGCATCGATGGCATGGAGAAGACCATTCGGGCCTGCCTCGACGCCGGCATGTTCGTGGTGTCGAGCATGCTGTACCCGGCGCCCGGCGAAGACGAGGAGAGCACCCGCGAGACCCTGGACTTCTTGCGCCGCGTGTTCACCGGCTATGACCACTACAGCATCCCGGTGACCTTCGCCGGGCTCATGCCCAACACCGCGTGGTTCCGCGAGCGCGAGAAGTACGGCTTCCACATCGACGACGAGCAGGACTACCTGCAAGAGGTCATGGACTTCCGCATCAAGGCGCTGATGCCGTACGCGCTGTGGCCCCGCGCCAGCTATGTGCTGGACGGCCAGCCCCAACATGCGCTGGCGATGCGCTCGGGCTGGTTGCTCGAGCAGCTGCGCAGTGAGGGCTTCACCACCATGCTGCTCGACGACACCGCCATCGTGGCCACGCTCGCCGACATCCCCCTCGAGCGCGCGCTCGACGAGCTCGTGGCCATCTTCCTCACCGGCGACATGGAGGGCGCGCGTCGCATCGCGCGGCGGGTCAACGCTCGCGCCAGCCTGAAAGGAGGACCGCTCCCGCGGGCGGTGCCGCGCGCCGAGCGGGCGACCGCCTGAGAGCATCCCCACGACCTCGCGCCGCGTCGCGCGGCTGAGTCTCGCCCCACAGGGTGAGCTTTGATGTCACCACCCAGACCCACGCTCTCGCTACGACACGGTAACGACCATGAACTCCAAGACACCAGAACACGACCATCCCCGAAACAGGTCGCCCCGCAGTGTCCGCGCCTGGCGCGCCTGCGAGACCTCAACATCGGCGGCGACGCCTCTGGCACGCATGTCGCACAGGCCCCGCCCCGAAACGCCGCAAATGGAGTCGTCCATGTTCCGGTCTCTCCTCATCGCCGCCGTCTCCCTCTTCGCGCTGGCCCTGCTGCCGGCGTCGGCCTTCGCGGACGGCCCCGCTCAGTACGTCGGCGCCAAGAAGTGCAAGAAGTGCCACGGCGACGTCTACAAGAGCTGGAAGAAGACGGCGCTCGCGAAGAGCTTCGAAGCGCTCAAGCCGGGCGTGAAGGCCGCCGAGAAGACCAAGGCCGGCCTCGATCCCGAGAAGGACTACACCACCGACGAGAAGTGCCTGGGGTGCCACACCACGGGTTACGGCAAGCCGGGCGGCTACGCCATCGGCAGCAAGACCGCCGCGAAGTTCGAGGGCGTGCAGTGCGAGGCCTGCCACGGGCCGGGCAGCAACTACAACCCGATCATGGACGACGTCAAGAAGCAGAAGCGCAAGTACAAGACCTCCGAGATGGAGGCCGCCGGGCTGGTGCTGCCCACCAAGGCGAACTGCGAAACCTGCCACTCGAAGGAGAGCCCGTTCTTCACCGGCGAGTTCAACTTCGAGGAGATGAAGAAGAAGGGCACCCACGAGCACAAGCCGCTCGAGTACCGCGAAGAAGGCTGAGATCGCCTCCACGCAGGTCGCGCCCCGACGAGACGCCGAAGTCATCCGCAGCGCGTCGTCCCGCGCTGCACACCGAGCGACCGCGTCGCGGTCCGACCCGTCCGCCGCACCCTTGACCGTCGAGGTTCATCGTGTCAGCCCCGCGACGCATCCCTGCCGCGCTCGTGTTCGCCGCCGTCCTGCTCGCGGGCGTCGCCCTGCGGGCAGCCCCGGACGGCGGCGCCGACGTCGCGGTCGCCAAGGCCCCTGAGGCGGGCGCCCAGCCCCCGACCGACAGCAACGACGACGACGACGACGACGACGACGACGACGACGACGAGAAGGGCGGTGACGAGAAGGGCGGTGACGCCACGGCTGCCCCGGCCGCCGCCGAGAGCGACGACGACGACGACGACGACGACGACGACGACGACGACGACGAGCAGCAGGGTGGTCAGCGGGCCGCGCCCAAGGTCGGGGCCGACATGGACCGCGACGACATGGCGATCCCGGTGCCGCCGCCCCCCTTCTCCGACGATGAGATCTTCCCCTGCTCGGAGTGCCACGAGGCCGATGACGAGGTGAACTTCGAGCGTCGCGCGTTCGACAAGGAGCACAAGGACATCAAGCTCAACCACGGCACCCGGGACCAGTGGTGCTTCGACTGTCACACGCCCCAGGACCGCGACAATCTGCACCTCGCCAGCGGGCGGCCCGTCCCCTTCGAGCGCTCCTTCGTCCTCTGCGGTCAGTGTCACGGCCCGAAGCTCCGTGACTGGCGCGCGGGCGTGCACGGCAAGCGCACCGGCTCGTGGAACGGCGTCAAGCAGTACCTGCTGTGCGTCAACTGCCACGACCCGCACGCGCCGCACTTCAAGCCCCTGGAGCCCAAACCGCGGCCTCGCCGCCCCAGCGAGATCCGTTAGCCGAGGAGTCCGCGCGATGTCCTGCTCCGATTCGACCACCGGCTGCGCAGACGAGGGGCGCCGCGGCTTCCTCCAGACGGCCGCCGCCGCCGCGGGCGTCGCGATGCTCGCGAGCTGTTCGGAAGAGGCCCGGGAGGCCTTCTTCCAGAAGCACTTCAAGGAGCTGAACAAGGAAGAGCTCGCCGAGCGCCTCGCGCGGCTCGAGCGCACCTACACCAAGCAGTTCGGCAAGCCATTCAAGGTCGGCGCCGAGCCCGCGATGGAGGAGGTGCTCTTCGGCTACGCCCTCGACATCGCGCGCTGCATCGGCTGCCGCCGCTGCGTCTACGCCTGCGTCGACGAGAACAACCAGTCACGCGATCCGCAACTGCACTACATCCAGGTCCTCGAGATGGACAAGGCCAAGGGCGTCGATCTGGCGCACGCCGACCCCTACTACGAGGCCGAGCAGGTGCCGCGCGAGGGCCACTTCTACTTCCCCGTCGCGTGCCAGCAGTGCGAGAACCCGCCCTGCGTCAAGGTGTGCCCGGTCCAGGCCACGTGGAAGGAGCCCGACGGCATCGTCGCGATTGACTATGACTGGTGCATCGGCTGCCGCTACTGCATGGCCGCCTGCCCCTACGGCGCGCGCAAGTTCAACTGGGGGCCGCCCACGCTGCCCGCGGACCAGGCCAACCCGGACACCCACTACCTGGGCAACCGGCCCCGGCAGAAGGGGGTCGTCGAGAAGTGCACCTTCTGCATCCAGCGCGTGCGCAAGGGTCAGTACCCAGCGTGCGTCGAGGTCTGCCCCGTCGGCGCCCGCAAGTTCGGCAACCTGCTCGATCCCGACAGCGAGGTCCGATATGTCATCGACCGCAAGCGCGTGTTCATCCTGAAAGAGGACCTGAACACCAACCCGAAGTTCTTCTACTTCTACGGCGTTTGAGGCGGACATGCGCACTCTGCGACTCTCGATGGCTCTCATCCAGGATGCCTTCCGGCAGCTGGTACACGGAGGCAAGCTCTACTGGGGGTGGGTGGCCTTCCTCTGCGTCCTTGTCGCCGTCGGCGCCCAAGCCTACGCGGAGCAGCTCGAGCACGGCCTGATCGTGACGAACATGCGCGATCCGGTCTCGTGGGGCTTCTACATCGGCAACTTCACCTTCCTGGTCGGGGTGGCCGCCGCGGCGGTGGTGCTCATCATCCCGGCGTACATCTATCACTGGAAGCCCATCAAGGAGATCGCGATCGTGGGCGAGATGCTCGCGGTCGCCGCGATCATCATGTGCCTGCTGTTCGTGACGGTGGACATCGGTCGCCCCGAACGCTTCCTGCACCTTTTCCCCTTCGTCGGCCGGCCGAACTTCCCCCAGTCGCTGCTGTCTTGGGACGTCCTGGTGCTCAACGCCTACCTGATCATCAACGTCCTGATCACCACCCACATGTTGTTCCGCGCCTACATCGGCCGGAAGCCGAGCCGGTTCGCGATGCCGCTGATCCTGTTGTCGATCCCCGCGGCCGTCAGCATCCACACGGTCACAGCCTTCCTCTTCAGCGCGCTGCCCTCACGGCCCTACTGGAACGCCGCCATCCTCGCGCCACGCTTCCTGACGTCGGCCTTCTGCTCGGGCCCGGCGATCATCCTGATCCTGCTGCAACTGCTGCGGAAGTTCTCGGACCTGAAGATCAAGGACGAGGCCATCTGGAAGATCGCCGAGCTGATGGCCTATGCCATGGCCATCAACCTCTTCCTGTTTGGCGCCGAGGTGTTCCGAGACTTCTACTCGGACACCCACGAAGCGATTCACTACCAGTACCTGTTCTGGGGCACGCACGGTCACCGCTCGCCCATCGCCATCTATACGTGGTTCTCGGTCATCGCGAGCGTCGTGGCGTTCCTGCTCTTCCTGGTGCCGAGGACCCGCAAGAACGTCATCACGCTCAACATCGGCGCGGTCCTGATCTACATGGGCGTCTACATCGAGAAGGGCGTCGCCCTGGTGATCCCCGGCTTCACGCCGTCGGTGACCGGTGAGATCTACGAGTACGAGCCGAGCTTCATCGAGTTCCGGGTGGCGGCGGGCGTGTTCGCCATTGGCTTCCTGGTGTTCACGGCGCTGATCAAGATCGCGACGCCGATCATGCTGGGACGCCTGCGGGCCAAGGGCATCACGGTGACCGATGACGAGCAGGACGAGCAGGACGAGCAGGACGAGCAGGACGAGCCCGCACCGGCCGCGCCCGGCACGGCGGAGGCCGCTACTTGAACACACTGTTTCTTCTCGCCGCGCTGCTCACCCCGCCGCCCGAACGGTTGGCGCCGGACGCCTCGTGCCTCGCCGACGGCTGCCACGCCGAGACGCGCGCGTTCCCTCTGATCCACGCGCCCATCGAGAAGGGGCAGTGCCGCGACTGCCACCCCCAACAGGGTGACCGGCACGCCTTCACCGAGGTCCCCCCGAACGAGACGTGCGCCAAGTGCCACGAGTCCGTCACTGCCGGCCCCGTCGTCCACAGCGCCACCGACAAGTGCCTCGACTGCCACACCGCCCACGGCTCGGCCAACGCCGGCCTGCTGATCGTCCCGGCGACGGCGCTGTGCCAGGAGTGCCACGAGCCCGACGAGTACGTGAAGGACCGGCCGAAGGTGCACGAGGCGGTCACGAAGGGTGAGTGCCTGACCTGCCACGAACCCCACGCCGGCAGCATCCCCAAGCTGCTCCGCGCCGAGGGCCCGGCGCTCTGCAAGAGCTGCCACGAGGAGCGCGTCGCCGAAGTGCTCGCCGCGAAGACGGGACACAGCCCCGCGAAGGACGACTGCACTCGCTGTCACGACCCGCACGCGTCGAAGCAGGGCGCGCTCCTCCACAAGCCCCAGATGGAGCTCTGCCTCGAGTGCCACGACAAGGCCATCGAGGCGAGCGACGGCCGCACCGTGGCGAGCCTGGCGGCGCAGCTCGAGGGCCGCAAGCGTCGGCACGGGCCCGTCGACGAGGGCAAGTGCGCGGAGTGTCATTCGCCCCACGGCAGCCCCAACTTCAGGCTGCTGAAGCTCGCCTACCCGCCCGCCTTCTATGCGCCCGGCGTCGAGGAGAGCTTCGCGCTGTGCTTCGACTGTCACGACGCGGAGCTGCTGACCGAGGAGCACACCGAGGAGACGAAGTTCCGCGATGGGGACAAGAACCTGCACTTCGTCCACGTGAACCGCGGCGCGCGCGGGCGCACCTGTCGCGCGTGCCACTCACCGCACGCCAGCGACAGCCTGGTTCACGTCCGCGAGACGACGCCCTTCGGGACCTGGGGGCTGCCCGTCGGGTTCACGCCGACCAAGTCCGGCGGCGGCTGCAGCCCGGGGTGTCACGTCAAGCGTGACTACGACCGCGGCGGCGGCGGCGCCGGCACCAGCGATTCTGACGACGACGACGAGGAGGACGACGAATGAGCGGCCGCCTCGTCCATGCGTCCGCGGCCCTGCTCCTGGCGCTCGCGCCGACGGCCGC
Organism: uncultured Myxococcales bacterium; assembly: GCA_937896275.1. Classification (GTDB taxonomy): domain Bacteria; phylum Myxococcota_A; class Bradymonadia; order UBA7976; family UBA1532; genus JACKDN01. The sequence goes on along the minus strand of CALBMW010000676.1, from coordinate 3,941 downwards.
TCGAGGGCAGGCGAGCGGCGCCGCGGCGGACGCACCGGCGGCGACGAGCGACACACCGGCGGCGACCGTCACCGCTGCGCTCGCGGCGACCGGCGACGCGCCTGTGTCCACCGCGCGGGCGCAGGTCAACTCGAGTGAGACATGGGTCTGGCGCGCGACCGCGGACGAGGCCTACCGCTTCCGGCAGGCCAGCGAACGCACCGACGCCGCGCCCTTGGGTGAGGCCGACGAGCTGGCGCTCGAGCCGCTCGACGCCGAGACGGACCAGGACCTGCGCCTGATGCTGTGGGGGGACGTCTCCGACCGGTTCGAGCATTACAGCGCCGAGGCCTCCCTCGCGCTTTGGCTCGACGTCGACGGCGTGCCCACCGCGGGCGAGCCCTCGGGCTTCGCCTCGATCCACGATGACGAGGCGTGGCTCGACGTCTACACGCTCGCGGCGGCCTACCGCGGCCGCAACGCGCTGCGCCTCGCGCGCCTCGGGCGGCAGAGCGCCGAGCATGGGCGGGCCGCCACCTTCGACGGCGCCGACGTCGAGCTTCAGGCCGTGGACCGCCGCCTCGTCCTGTTCGCGTTCGGCGGCCGGACCGTGCACTTCTACGAGGTCGACGCCGCTCTCTTCGAGGACTGGCTCGCGTCGGGCGGCGTCACCTACCGACCCTGGGACGCGCTGCGCCTCGAGGCGGACTATCGCTTCCTGCGCGAGGACACGACCGCCGCCGAAGGCCTTACCCAGCACGATTACGGTCTCTCGGCGTGGTATCGCGGCGGTGACTGGCTGCAGGTCAACGGGCGACTGCGGGGCATCGACGAGAAGCTCGCCAAGATCGGCGCCGACGTCGGCCTCGGCGATCCCGCGGGTCCATATGGCGTGCGGTTCCGGGCCGATGTCCAACCGCGCACGCTGCGCGAGTTGGCCGAGCAGGACGATCCCTTCTTCTCGATCCTCGGCGAGAGCAACCCGCACGCGCGCCTGGCCGCCGACGCGTGGCGTCGCTTCGATACGGCCGTCGCCACCATCACGGCGCACGTGGGGTGGAACGGCCGCCTGCTGCTCGGCGGCGAGCCTGGTCCCTTCAACCGGGACGTGGGGCGCGCCTACGCTCAGCTCGAGGCCCACGACATCGGGATCCGCGGGCCCTTCGTGGCGGCCACCGGCGAGTACCACTACACCCACCAGGCCGCGGGCGAGGACGACGACGGTCTGTTCGCGGTGGGCGGCGCGGCCGGCTACGACGCCGGCGGCTACCGCGCCGAGGTCGCGACGGACTACCAGCGCTACAAGTACACGTACTACCGGCAGGTCGACGAGGTGGCGAGCGTGCGGAGCGTCTCGGCGTCGGGCGACGTGCGCCTCACCGAGTGGCTGCGGGCCCGGGCCCGATACGTTCACGAGCAGATCCCGGATCGGGCGGTCCACACGGTGACCGTCGCCCTGAAGCAGGTGTTCTGATCATGCGCGCGCTCCTCTTCGCCGTCGCCGCGCTGGTCTCGAGCTCGACGCTCGCCGCCGAGCCCTTCGCGCACGCGCCGCACGCCGGCACGCCGTGCGCCGACTGTCACACCCGAGGTACCGATCAGGCGCTCGTCGCGCCGGCGCCGGCCGGCTGCGCCCAGGCCGCGTGTCACGGCGAGGGCTACGTGCCCGCACCTGTCGCTCCCTTCGAGCCGCGGCTGAAGGTCCCCTTTCCCCACGAGGTGCCGGCCCACGGGGATGACTGCACGGGGTGTCACACCAAGACGCTCGACGCCGGCGCGGCGCGCCCCTGGCTCGCCGACACCTGCTTCAAGTGCCACCTCCCCGAGGGCGACGGCGTCACGCGCTGCGCCCCATGCCACGCGCCCGAGGGCCCCGCGCGGGTGACGCGCGACCTGCTCGGACCGCCGCGCGAGCGGCCGACCGTGCGCGACGTGTTCGAGCACGCCCCGCACACCGGCGCGGGGGGACTCGACTGCCTGGCCTGCCACGGCGACACGCGGCACGACGCGCGCCCCGTCGGGACGCCGCTCATGCGACGGACCCAATGCCTCGACTGCCACGAGGAGCGCAACGCGGGCGCCGGGCCGCGGGACTGCGTGGCCTGCCACCGCGAGGATCTGCGACGCGTGAAGCCGGTGGATCACGGCGGCGAGTGGCGGCTGCGGCACCCGGGCGAGGGTGAGCGTCGCGCCCTGGCGGATCACGGTCAGGACTGCGCCACCTGCCACGGCCCCGACGCCTGCCGGGACTGTCACCGAACGGTCCAGCCGCGCAGCCACACCGCGCTCTGGCGGGATCGTACCCACGGCCGGGCCGCCGAGTGGGACCGGGAGACCTGTCGCACCTGCCACGAGACCGGGACCTGCATCGCGTGCCATTCGAGTACCCAGCCGATCAACCACCGCGGCGCGTGGCGCTCCGCCCACGGGCTGGTGGCGGGCAGTCAAGCCGATCCGCGCTGCACGACGTGCCACCAGCCGTCCTGGTGCACCGCTTGCCACCGGGGAGAGCGGTGATGCGCACCCGGACACCTGCGTCGCCGGCGCTGCGACTGCTCCTTGGCTCGATCCTGACCGTGCTCGTGCCGCTCGGCACGTCCGGGTGCGTCGCCGACGAGCCGCTCGCCGCGGGCTTCACGACCGACGCACCGGTGGACTGCTCCTCGTGCCACGGCGACGAGGACAGCCCCGCGCCGCCCGCATCACTGTCGGGCGGCACCTCGACCGCGAGCCGCGGCGTGGGCGCCCACCGTGCGCACCTCGGCGCCAACCGCCTGCGCGGCGCCATCGAGTGCGACGCCTGCCACGTCGTGCCCAAGAAGATCGACGAGCCCACCCACATCGATCCGCTGCCCGCCGAGGTCACCTTCGGCGGCCTGGCGCGCGTCGGCGACGTCGACCCTCAGTGGGACCGCGACGCCGGCTCCTGCTCCCAGGTCTACTGTCACGGCGCGACCCTGACCGGCGGCCGGTTCACCGCGCCGCGCTGGACTCAGGTCGACGGAGTGCAGATCGGCTGTGACGGTTGCCACGGTGCGCCCCCGCCCGCGCCCCACCCGCGGGACGCCGAGTGCGCGCTGTGCCACATCGGGAGCGTGCTGCCCGACGGGACCATCGACCTCGCGAGCGGGCTGCACATGGACGGCAAGGTCGACGTGGGCCGCGAGTGCGGCGAGTGCCACGGCGAGGACATGGCCCCTGCCCCCCCCCGCGCCCTGGGCGGCGCGACCGAGACCACGGTGCTCGGCGTCGGCGCCCACCAGCGCCACCTCGAGGGCGGAGAGGTGCGCGCCGGCATCGCCTGCGAGTCGTGCCACCGCGTTCCGATCGCCGTGGACGACCCCGGACACCTGGACCTGCTGCCGGCCGACCTGAGCTTCGACGGGCTGGCCGTCGCGGACCACGCGCGCCCCGAGTGGGACCGCGCGCAGGCGACGTGCGCCGACACCTACTGCCACGGCGGGACGCTCACCGGCGGCACCGCCACGGCCCCGGTCTGGACGCGCGTCGACGGCTCGCAGACGACCTGTGGAAGCTGCCACGGCGCCCCGCCGCCCTTGCCGCACCCCCAGAGCGGCGGCGAAGGGACCACGGGCTGCGCCGATTGTCACCCCGACACGGTCCGCGCTGACGGGACGATCGACCTCGCCGGTGGGCACCACGTCGACGGCAAGGTCGACGTCGCGCGGGCATGCGGCGCCTGCCACGGCAGCCCCGCCAACCCCGCACCGCCGCGCGCCCTCGACGGCTCGCTCGACACGGCCGCCCTCGGCGTCGGGGCCCACCAGCGGCACCTGCAGGACGGCGCGATCCGCAGCAAGATCGAGTGCGTGACGTGCCACCGGGTGCCCACCCTGGTCGACGCGGCCGGGCACCTCGACGCGCCCCCGGCCGAGGTGCGCTTCGTCCAGCTCGCCACGCGCGGCGACGTCACGCCCGACTGGGACCGCCAGAGCGCGACC
>CALBMW010000675.1 GCA_937896275.1 uncultured Myxococcales bacterium | reverse complement strand
GCTCGACGCCATCGAGGGCAACTCGACGCTCTTCATCCGCGGCGACGAGGTCGAGGCGGCCTGGCGCTTCGCCGACTCGATTCGGGCGGGTTGGGCCACGCAGGATCCGCCGCCGGTCTACACCTACCCCGCGGGGCAGCACGGGCCGTCCGAGGCCGACGATCTGTTCCGCGGGTGTGAAGGCGTCTGGGGGCGCGGCTCTTGAGCGAAGGCCCGACGCTGCACCTCGCCGTCGACCTGGCGGCCACCGCCGGGCCGCTCCTGTGCGATGTCATCGAGCGCCTGGCGAGGGGCCGCGAGCGCGTGCGCCTGGGCCTGGCCGGGGGCAGCACGCCCGCCGCCACCTTCTCGTATTTGCTGGAGAATCTGCCCGAGGCGATCTATCCGAAGCTGTGGGTCACCTGGGTCGACGAGCGGCACCTGCCCGTGACCCTGGGCGATGACTGGGCCACGACGGCCTGGCCCGAGGACTCGAACGTCAAGCTCGCGATCGACGCCTGGCTGGGCCGCGCGCCGCGCCCCGCCTGCGTGCTGCCCATGCTGACCGGGGCGGACGCCGAGACGGATCTGGCCACCTTCACCGAGCGCTTCGCCGAGGACTTCGGGGGCGCGGTCGACGTGCTGATCCTCGGGGCGGGCGCCGACGGGCACATCGCCTCGCTCTTCGAAGGCCACCCCGCGTTCGCCGAGACCAAGCTGAGCTGCGTGGTGGTGACCGAGAGCCCCAAGCCGCCGCCCACGCGGCTGACCCTGACGCTGCCAGTGCTCGAGCGCGTCGACTGCGCCGTGCTCCTCGCGAGCGGCGCCGACAAAGCCATGATGATCGCCCGCGCGTTGTCGGGCGACACGACCCTCCCGATCGGCCGCTATCGACCGACCGGCCACTACCACTGGATCATCGACCCGGCCGCAGCCTCCCGAGCCACCGCGCAGGGGAGCACGGCCAACGCACCTGGAGAAACGACGTGAGCGCACAGGGCACCGCCGACATCGGCATCATCGGCCTGGGCGTGATGGGCAGGGCCATCGCGCAGAACTTCCACAGCCGCAACCTCTCGGTCGCGCTCTACGAGCGTAAGCACGAGAAGCGCGAGGCCCTGCGCGGCACGCTCGGCAAGGAGCCCGGAAACCGCTACGTGGTGCCCGAGGACATCAAGGGCTTCGTCGCCTCGTTGGACGCGCCGCGCCGCATCCTGCTGATGGTCACGGCCGGCCCGGCCGTCGACTCCTTGCTCGAGCAGCTCGCCCCCTACCTCGAGCGCGAGGACATCGTCATCGACGGGGGCAACAGCTACTTCGCCGACACGGAGCGGCGTGCCCAGCGCGAGGACTTCCGGTTCGTCGGCATGGGCGTCAGCGGCGGCGAGGAGGGCGCGCTCAAGGGCCCCTCGATGATGCCCGGCGGCGACGAGGTGGCCTGGCAGCGGCTGCGGCCGATCCTCGAGAGCGCCGCCGCGGTGAGCGACAGCGGCCCCTGCGTCGACTACTGCGGTCGGCGGTCGGCCGGACACTTCGTGAAGATGGTTCACAACGGCATCGAGTACGGCGACATGCAGCTCATCGCCGAGGTGCACCACATGATGCGGCATGGCATGGGGATGAGCCCCCGGGCCGTGGCCGACACCTTCGCGAAGTGGAATGACGGGCCGTTGGCCTCGTACCTCATCGAGATCACGTCGCAGATCGTGGCGGCGCGGGATCCGCAGGCCGGGGGGCCGCTGGTCGACCAGATCCTCGACGTCGCGGGCCAAAAGGGCACCGGCCGCTGGACCTCGATCACGGCGATCGAGCTGGGCGTGCCCCTGCCGACCGTGACGGGCGCCGTGGACGGACGCGCGCTCAGCGCCGGCCGCGCCGCGCGCTTGGAGACGGCCAAGGCCTTCCCGGGGGTGGGCGGGCGCCCGCTGGACGGCGTCACCGTCAGCGATCTCGAGGACGCGCTCTACGCCGCCAAGATCATGAGCTACACGCAGGGCTTCGCGCTGCTCGCCGAGGCGAGCAAGCAGAAGGACTACGGCACCGACATGGCGCGCATGGCCCGCATCTGGAAGGCCGGCTGCATCATCCGCGCGCGCTTCCTCGATCGCGTGTACGACGCCTTCCGGACGCGCGCGGACCTGCCGCTGCTGCTGCTCGACCCCAGCTTCGCCGAGGACGTCCGCGGGCGTCTGCCGGGGTGGCGGCGGGTCGTGGCGGGGGCGGTGACGGCCGGCTGGCCGGTGCCATGCTTGAGCGCGAGCTTGAGCTACTTCGACACCTTGGCGCAGGCGCACGGCAGCGCGAACGTGATCCAGGCGCAGCGGGACTTCTTCGGGGCGCACACGTATCGGCGGGTGGACGCGGTGGACGTGGCGATCCACACGCAGTGGTCGGAGCTGGAGCAGCTCTGAACCGGGTCGCTCGAGGGGTCGCCCGTCTGCCCTGTCGCACTCGAATGGCGGGCGCGGTGACTCTGCGTGGCACCCGGGCGTGAGCGCGGCGGGTGACGGAGGCCGAGGGTCCCGAGTCGCCGCGCGACGCAGCCCGCGGTCGGCAGTAGCCCGTCAGCTCAACGTAGCCGAGGCCGCCGGCGGTCTCGGAGACGTCGACCGCGCCCTCCCAAGAGGTCGTCGAGTTGTCGCGGCTGCTGTTGATCTCCTGGTCGGGCACGCGCACGGTCAGCACCAGATCCAGATCGCCGGCACGCACGGGCCAGCCCTGGGGGGGGGTAGGTGCAGTGTTCCGAGGGCGAACCCGCAATTTCGGGTGCCCATCCGCCATGCCGGATTCGGGCGTCTGGCTTTCAGCTTTCAGCTTTCAACTTTCAGCGATCAGCGGGGCCAGGGGTGACCGACCCGTTGGAGACCGAGCGTCCGTTGGCGATATCCAGCGGCGCAGCCTTCAGCTGACAGCTGACAGTTGGAGGCTGGCGGCCAACGCCGGCGCGCGAGGACCGCAGCCGTGGCGGCGGGCCACCCCTTGGACGCTGCCCCCCGAAGAGGCGCCGGGCCCAGCCGTCGTGCAGCCCTCCCCGGCCCAACGGAACCCGCCATCCAGCCGCGCGCCCGCCGCGCCCTCGCAGAGCCGCCGGCCTGCCCGACTCCTGAGACTTCGCGCGGGACTGAGGGTCCTCGCTCGCCGACGGAGGCCGCGGCGCCCGCCTGGTGGATGGCGTCGCCGTGCACCTTGGGGTCAGCCTGCCGGCTGGCGCTGATCGAAGCGCGTGGTCATTGACGCGCGCGGCAGCCCCAGGCTAGTGACCCACTGGTCCCCCGCGCTCCGAGGTGCCGAGATGACATCGGAATTCAAGGACTTCTTCGCCGGCTCGCTGGCGCGCCTCGTGGAGCGCCGCTTCCCTCGGTTCCTCAGTCGGGACTTCGTCGAGTTGGTCGACGAGCTCGATGAGCTCAAGGGCGCCAAAGACGGCCAGGCTCGGTCCAGCATCCGCGCGCTGGCCGAGTCGACCGCTCGTTTTCTCGCCTACGCGGCGCTGGCGGAGTTGGTGCACAACGAGAGGCGCTCGCGGCTGTACTCCGGCAGCGTGTCGGGATCGATTCGGATGATGTTGGCCCGCCGAGCGACCGCCGGGATGTGGCTGTCCATTGCGCGGGACGTCGCCCGCAGCGCCGACCGGAACGGTGCCGAGATGCGCTGCCGGCCGCTGGTCGAGTTCTTTCGGGACGACACGTCGTCGGCGGCCCTGAAGGATCTGCTGAGCTGGCGGAATGACGACGCGCACAACCGGCGGCCTCCGCTCAAAGACGGACTCGACGCTCTCGCCGCGACCCTCGGTGGTCTGAAATTCCTGTCCGAGTGGTCGCTCGTCGCACGCCCCGAGCACGGCGCCCAGCGCGCGCTCCGCGGCGCGCGGCTCCACGAACACTCCGAGGGCCTGCCGGGCGCCGGGGTCTTCCTGGTGGGCAGCGGTGAGGACGGTGTCGGCCGGATCCTCGAATTGACCAACCTCGTCTCGGCCGTGATCGACGAAGGCGAGGGCACGGCCACGCTCTATGGGCTCCAATACAACGCGAAGGGATACCCCGTCCTCTCGGAGCTGGGCGGCAGCGGGAGCATCGCCTTCGAGGCGCGACCCTGCGCCGACGGGGTCGACGTCACGGCGGTCCTTGCGGACTGTGCGTCCGAAGAACGGGCATTCTCCTTCGGGCTCTCGTCATCGATCACGTTGGCCGGCCGCGAGCCCGAGTTGAAGACGCTGCGGGGACGGATCGACGAGGCGCGCAAGGACGGGCGCGGGCAGGTCGTGATGCTGGAGGGGGAGTTCGGCGTCGGCAAGTCCCGCATCCTGGGCGGCCTGCGGCGCTGGCTCCAGGATGAAGGCATTGCCCATCGCTTCATCGCGTTCACCCACCACTCCGTGAACCTTCCCGGCCACGCGCTGCGCAGGCTCTCTGATGCCTCCGCGATCAAGGACCCCGCCGCGCCGACGCGGTCTGCCGCGTGGGAGACGCTGGATCAGGTGATCAGGCGGTCGCCCCAACGCTCGGACGGTGGCCAGGGTGCCGAACACTCCGCGATGCACTCCACCGACGACGCGGGGTGGGCGGAGCACGTCGATGACCTCGCGGACGCGCTCTTCGCGGTCGCTGAGGAGGAACGCGGGCTCGTCGTCCTCCTCGACGACGCTCACAACGCGGACTCGATCAGCGCAGGGCTCGTGTCGCACGTCGCCGAGCGCATGCGCTCTCAGCCCGTGCGCATGGTGCTCATCATGGGTGTGCAGGCGGAGGAGTTGCCCGAGAGCCGTTACCTCGGCAGCGCCGTCGATCGGTTGGTCGGCTACTCCGGCGATGTCTTCCTTCGGATGCCCGTGCGGCGCCTCGAAATGGAAGCTCTGAGCGATCTTTGCACCAACGCTCTCAGCATCCGCCTGTCGGAGCGCGACACGACCTTCTTCGCCCACATGTCGGGCGGAAACCCGCTGTTCCTGGTTCAGTTGCTCCGCGAGGCGCATGCCCTGGGGGCGCTCATCGAGCACGTGGGCGAAGACGGAGCCACGCGCTGGGAGTTGACGCGGAACGTCGACCGGGCGAGCCTGATGAGCGCCGACCTGACCTCGGCGGTCCAGCGTCACCTCGAGCGGACGCTGGCGGCTCCGATCGCTTTGGAGCGCCCCGACGAGCGTGGCTGGATCCGCCGTGCGGCCATGATCCTGAGCCTGGTCGGAGACTCGATCGACCCGGTCTGGGTCGCGCCGCTGCTGCGCCGCAGCCGCGTCGACACGGACGCTCACGACGTCGTTCGCGTCCTCGGCAGCCGTGGGATCCTGGATGTGCGCGACGGCGTACGCCCGCTGACTTTCTCCAGCGGCTTTGTCCGCGAGGTCCTTTGCGGGATGGCGCAAGCGGATCCGCTGATCGACGTCCGGGCGACTCATCGCGCCGCAGCCGACGGCATGCTTTCGAGCATCGACCACGCCGGTGGTCAGGGCGATACCCTCAACCTGGCCGCCTTCCACTACGAGCGCGCGGGCGAGACGACGCTCGCCGCGAAGCTCTACGAGCTCGCCGCCGCACGCCTTCCGGAGCCGTGGTCCTGGTCAGCGGTCGAGTGCCTGGAGTCAGCGGTGCGCTGCCTGGGCGGTCCTTCGCGGGAAACGGCGGAGATCATGCTTCGCATGTGCGACGCGCTGAGCACGCTCGACCGGAACCGAGAGCGGCTTCAGCTTCAGGCCCTGCTGGACGCGACGACAGGGACGCAGCCGCCCAACGCGCCGTGGTCTCCGGATCCTCCGCTGCGCGATCGTATCTTGGTGCGCCTCGCGGTGTGTCACAAAGAGCTCGGCCACTACGGGCGCGCCGAGGCCATATTCGACCGCTGCCGAGCCGAGGCGTGCTCGCTGCTATACGGCACCGGCGGGCTGGAGCTCGCGGGCAAGTTCTGGTCCACGAAGTCCAACGGGTGCAGATCGTACATTTCCACACATCTCGCACACTGCGTTCACGCTGCAGCCT
>CALBMW010000674.1 GCA_937896275.1 uncultured Myxococcales bacterium | reverse complement strand
GGCCGACGGCCCGTAGCCGAGGGGCCCGTCGAGGCTCTCGTCGTCGACCCAGTGCAACACCGAGTAGCGCAGATCACCGATGCGCGGCGCCAGCCCGCGGGCGCCGCAGCCCGCGTGATCGCCCTCGATGACAGGGTTGTGGCACAGGACGAACACGTCGGGCAGATCGTCCTTGCCCAGCAGCACCCGCAGCCCGCTGTGGAGGCCCTCGTTCCACTGACGCATGGTGTTCTGCGCGGCGTCGAAGAGTAGCGGATCGTCCGGGAACGCCGCGCTGAGGTAGTAGGGCACGGTCTTGAGCGCGCGCTGCTCGATGGGGATGGGCTTGCCCTCGGCGTCGTAGCTGTCCTGCCAGATGTCATGGCGGTTGATCAGATAGCGCCGGCCCGCGTCGGTGACGCCGCGCTGCTCGTCGAGCGTGAAGTACTCGGAGCGGAAGTACCCGAAACGACTCATCATCTGGTCGTCGTAGTGGAAGGGCTCGTAGCGCTGCTTCTCGGCCACGCGGGCGAACGAGGTGCGGAGCTCCACCTCGCTCGCGGCGCAGTCCGTGGCCGCCAGGCCCCACCAACTGTAGATGCAGCCATCCCAGTCCGGCTGGACGAAGAGCTTGCCGAGCACGTCGAAGTAGGTCATGCGCCCGGCCTCGTCGTCCTCGCGGTAGAAGGCGTCGGGCCCGCCCTGCTCCTCCTGCACGAAGTAGGCGACCGGCACCTCCTGGTCCACCGGCGCGACGAAGTCGAAGTTCTGCACGAGGTTCTGCGACCAGTCGACGCGGACGTAGTCGCGCTCGAACCACTTGCGGTCCTGGGTGTCCTCGATGATGACGTTCGACTGCTCGCCCGTCGTCTCGTTGTACTGGCGGATCACGTCGACGTGACCGAGCACCGCGTAGACGGCGATGGGCGCGTCGGTGCCGTCGAAGCCTTGATCGGTGGACGCGCTCGCGGCGTTCCGCACGCGCTCGTAGCTGCGATAGCCGATGAGCACGTCCTCCTGAAGCACCCACTTCACCCGCTCGAGCACCGAGGTCTCGCCGATGAACGTGAAGCCTCGGGTCGGCGGCAGGCCGACGACGGTCTGCAGCATGTGCCACTCGCCCTCGAGATCGCTCTTGCGAATCAGGTTGGCCTGCGTCCGATCGATGTCCTCGATGGGCTCGGCGCAGCCGGAGACGCCGGCGATGCCCAGCGCCACGCCGACGGCCCATGCTGCCCTCCAGCCACTCATACGCAGTCCTCTCATCGCGATCTCCTGATTCTCTTCGGACACGATGTCCGCGACGTCCTCTGTACCACCGCCGAGGGAGTCGCCGATACTGCCCCGACGGTACCGACACGACGGTCCGTTGACCCGACGTCGCGTACGTTGACAGGGGCCGGCGACTGTCCGCATGTTGGCCGGCCACGCGGACCAACGGAGGCTCGGTGAACGACCCACATAGACTGCGCGGATTGACGGTCGAGGGACTGCGGTCGGAGGGGCTCGACTGGCTCTTCGATGCGAGCTTCCTGGGCAAGCTCGAGCCGGTCAATCAGGAGTCGGTGCTGGCGCGCGCCCGCTGGCGGGACTTCCGGCAGGGCGACGTGCTCATCGAGGCGGGCGCCGTCGGCGCGGACGTGCACCTCATCGTGGCCGGGCAGGCGCTCGTGACGCAGGGGCCCGCCGAGGCGCCGCAGATCCGGGCGCGCCTCGGGCCGGGACACATGCTCGGCGAGCGCGCCCACCTGCGCGGAGAGCCCACGACGGCCCGGGTGACCGCCCTGAGCCCCATCCGCACGCTCACCCTGGCCGCGCGCGACTTCGAGGCCCTCCTCGTCGGGCTGCCCACGCTGCGCACCTATGTCGAGGATCTGGTGGAGCTGCGCGAGCGGAGCGCCCAGATCCTCGACCTTCTGCTGCGCGATCCGGTGCTGCGCTCGCTCGGGCGCGAGGATCTCGAGGCGCTGATGCAGGCGGGGCAGGTGCTCCGGCTGCCGGCCGGCTCGGTCGTGGTGCGGGCGGGCCAGCGCAACCACGACGTGTTCCTCGTCGTGCGCGGGCGCGTCGCGGTCTACGCGGGCGCCGACGGCGCGCGGGAGCTCATCGCGAGCAACGGACCCGGTTGGCTGTTCGGGTACGCGGCGGTGCTGCTGGACCTGCCCCGAACGGCCGACATCGAGACGACGGAGTACACCGAGCTGCTGCGGGTGGGCGACCGCGCCTTCATGGAGTTGGTGTCGCGCAACCCGCCGCTGCAGCGGCGCCTGTACCAGCACCTCGCCGATCTCGATCTGCGCACGGATGACGCGCGGGCTCGCGTGGAGCGGCCCCTCGTCCTGTCGATGTGGAGCGCACATCGTGGCATGGGCACCACCACGCTGGCCTATGGGTTGGCGGCGGCGATGCGCGCGCGGGGCCCCGTCACGCTGATCGATCTGGACGGCGCGGGCACGGCGCAGAGGCTGGGCCTCGCGACGCGCGCCGACCGGGTGCAGGGCGTCGTGGTGGATCGGGCCGAGGTCCCGCCGTCCTGGGGGGCCGTCACCCTGCTGTGGCCTCGGCGGCCCGAACAGACGGCGCCCCTCGTGCGCGCGCTGCGGTCGACGGCGGCCGTGACCGACACGCTCATCGTCGTGATGGCCACCGGCGGCGCGCCCGATCCAGAGACCATCGCCGCCACCGAGGCTGAGATTTACGTGCGCTGGGCGGGGGATGGCTCGACCAACGTGGCCCTCGAGCACGGGGGCTTCCGGGTCGACGCGGTGCGCATGCAGGACGGCGTCGAGCTGCCGATGGCCACCACCCGCAACGCGGTGCGCCTGCCCGACGATCTCCACACGGCGCAGACCTTCTGGCGCACGCGCGCGCTCGACGGCCTGCTCGGCGCGGACACGCCGCTCGGTCGCGCCACCGATCGCATGGCGCGGGTGCTGCTGGGTCGGACGGTGGGCATCGCCCTGGGGGGCGGCGGAGCGTTGGGCTTCGCCCACATCAGCCTGCTCCGGGCCCTGCACGAGGCCGGCATCCCCGTCGACTACCTGGCCGGCAGCTCCTTCGGCGCGGTGGTGGGCGGCCTGTACGCCAGCGGCGGCCTGCCATTGTTGGAGCAGGCGGTGAGGCAGGCGCGCACGCTGCGCAACGTCGCCGGGCTGGCGATGTTGAGCACGCGCCCCTTGGAGGCGTGGACGTCGCGGCTGACCGGCGGGCGCGCCCTGGGCAACACCGAGATCCCGTTCTTCCCGGTCGCGCTCGACGTGCTCGGCGGCGCCGAGGTGGTCATCACCGGCGGCACCGTCGCCGAAGGCGTGAGGGCGTCGTGCGGCTTCCCGCTGTTCTACCAGCCCACCGTGCGGGGGGTGCGCCGCCTGGTCGACGGGGGCATCGTCAACAACGTGCCGGCCTCGGTCATCTGGGACGCGGGCGCCAACTTCATCATCGGCTCGAACATCATCCCGCGCTTCCCCGCCGGCCGCGGGGCGCGCCTGGGACGCGGCGTGCTCAAGGCGGTCGCGGATCAGACCGTGGCGCGCTTCGACGACCTGCTGCGATCGGTCTTCCTGATGATGTCGCAGATCGGGCGCGACCGATCCTCACAGGCCGACTACATCTTCGAGCTCGAGCTGCAGGGCTTCCTGATCTCGGACTTCGCGAAGGGGGCCGAGATCCTCGACGCCTCGATGGATCAGGCGCGCCGCGCCGTCGCGGACATCGCCTGCCTTCGCGATCAGGACGGCGCGCTCAGGCTGGGGCAGCGCTGAGGCCGGGGTCACCGGCGAGCTCGGCGTAGACCGCGTCGGCGCGCGCCGCGTGGAGGGCGCGCTCCGGATCCGCCTCGGGCAGGTGGGACGCCAGCGCGCGGTGGGCGCGCATCAGCTCGAAGCGCGTGCCGAGGGCCTCGGACCGCTCGATGCACCGCTGCCACTGCGGCAGCGCCAGGGCAGCTCGGCCGCGGACCGCCTCGTGGACCCCGGTGAGGTACAGCCCCGCCGACTCGCCGAAGACGAAGACCTTGCCGAAGGACCGCGCCAGCTTCGCCATGCGCGCCAGCTTGGGCAGCGCGTCGGCGTCCCCGCGGGCATGCAGCGCAGCGTAGACGTCGGCCGCGGCCTCGATGCCCAGCAACAACCAGTACGCGATCGGTCGGCCCAGCAGGGCGTTGGCGCGATCCGCGTATTGGCGGGCGGTGTCCAGATCCCCGGCCGCCAGGTGGGCGGCGGTGAGCCCGGCGAGCCCCAGCACCTGCTCGGAGCTGCTGCAGGTGGCCGTCCACGCCTCGAGCTGATCGGCCTCGTGCAGGGCCTCGGCGGGGCGGCCCAGCCGCGCCAGCACGTAGGCCCGCCCGGAGCGCCCCCAGCCGAGCGTCTGCGCGTTTCCGCTGCCGCGCGCCGAGGCCACGAGGCTCTCCAGCACCGGCAGGGCGTCCCCGAACGCGCCCTGGAACACGTGCCCGAATTGGCTGACCGCGAGCGCCTCCTCGCGCAGCCGACGGTCGCCGAGGCGCTCTCCCAGGGCTCGCGCCTCGGTGGTGTAGTCCCGCGTGACCTGCCACCGGGCCCGGTACAGGTTGTAGGCCCCGCAGCGGCACAGCACGAAGCCACGGTCGAGCGGCTGATCGAGCTCGCGCGCCAGGCGCACCGCGCGGTCGGTCCAGGCGTCGGCCACCCGCGGCATGGGCGCGGCCCCGATGATGATCGTCATCACGGCGTAGGCGCGGGCCAGCTCGGCGGAGGGGCCCGCGGGCTCGGACAGGTTCAGGGCCCGCAGCGCCGAGTAGACGCACTTCAGCGCGTCCTCGGTGTAGATGGCGATCTCGGCGCGCTGCGCGAAGAGGCGCGTGGCGGCCAGACGATCCTCGCGGCCGTCTTGGAGCTGGCCGCCGAAGAGGCGGGGCAGCGCCGCGCGCAGGAGCTGGCGCGAGACGGCCCGCAGCAAGCCGAAGATGGTGGTCAGCGTGGAGCGCGCCGGCGTGGCGCCCAGGATCGCGAGGGCCCGTTGCCCATGCGCCAGGCAGGCGTCGAAGCGGCCGTTGCGGAAGCTCGCCTCGGCCAGCCCCCCGCTGACCCCGAGCAGGTGGACGGCGCCCGCGTCGGGCACGGCTTCGCACAGCGCCAGCGCGCGCTCGAAGAAGCGGGCGGCCTCGACGTTGGCGAAGCCCTCGAGCGCAGAATCGCCGGCCTTGTGCAGGTATTCGAGCGCGCGCGCCTTCTCCTCGGCCTTGGACCAGTGGTGGGCCAGCAGAGGATAGAGGGCGACCAGCTCGTTGGCCGGGCGAC
>CALBMW010000673.1 GCA_937896275.1 uncultured Myxococcales bacterium | reverse complement strand
CGCCTGCCAGCGCCGACCGGCGCCGAGCCCCGGCCCAGGCGGCGAGACCCACCAACCACAGCCAGGCCAGCGGGTGCGCAGCCAGGCCACGCGCCGCCGCGGTCAGCGGCTCGGGCGCGGGTACGCTGACCAGGATCGCGCGCGGCCGCCCCGCGTGCAGTTGGGCCCGGTCGACCCGACCGTGGAGCCACGTGACCGTGACCTGGACGGTCGCGGCCGGCAGCGCGTCCCCGGCGAGGGACACGGTGGTCGGGAGGCAGCCGATCCGCCAAGTCTCGATGGTGCGCCCCTCGTCGACCTCGACGTTCGGCGGCTCGACGGGCGCGCAGGGCAGGACCGGCCGCAAGCGACCCTCGCCGTAGGGGTGCGCGTCGAGCGTCCAGGTGACCCGCCAGTGCGTGCCCTCCGGGCGCACGTCGAGGCGCGCCGGGCGAAAGTCATGGGCCGAGGCGGGCGTCGCCCCCCACAGGGCGATCATCGCGCACCAACGAACACCGCGCAGCCGCGAGGCCGCGACCTGGGGCAGACGAGCCGGGCGGTCGCGTGCGTGGTCCGAGCCGTCGCGCACGACCGGCCAGGACCGCTCGACACCGCACGCCGGTCGATCCGGACCACCGTCCTGCTCGGGACGGGGGCTCATGGTGATCGCCCCTCGCGCGCCCCGCGTGCGTGCTCGACGCGGTAGCGCCCGCGCAGATCATCGACCGCTCGCGCGACCCCGAGGGCGCGCTGCGCGCGGCGCCAGTCGGCCTCGACTTGGGCTCGCACCGCCGACAACGCGGGCAGCCGGCCAGGCGCCTGCTCGGTGACCTTCACCAGGTGGTTGCCATAGCTCGACGCCAGCGGCCCCTGCCAGTCGCCCGTCGGCTGCGCGAGCACGGCGTCGGCGAAGGCGCCTCCCATCAGCCCCGACAGCTGGTCACGCGTGCGCCCCCGCAGCGTGGTGCCGTGCACGAAGGCGTCGCCTCGGTCGGCCGCGGGCTCGCCGGCGCGCAGGGCCACGAGGGCCGCCGCGAGCGTCTCCGGCGCTCGCTCCCGGCGGAAGAAGACGTGCTCGAAGGACACCTGCGCCGGGCGCGCGAAGCGATCGGCGTGCGCGCTCAGCCAGGCCTGCAGGGCGGCGTCGTCGGGCGCAGTGAGCGGCGCGTCCTCCAGCAGGAACCGCATCTTCTGGATGAGACGGCGGCGGACGATGGGATCGCCCGCGTCGAGGTGCCGAGCGATGGCCTCGCGGTAGAGGATCTCCTGATCGAGGTGATCGCGCAGCAGCGCGTCTGCCTCCGGCGGCGTCGGCGCGCGCCCGGCGCGGGTCTCGAAGCCCGCCGCCAGCGCCTCGGTGAGGGCCGGATCGACGACGATCGCCTCCACCGCCACGCCGGTGTCACGCGCCGCCCACTCGACCGCGAACCACGCCGCGCCGAGCAAAACGAACCAGAGAGTGGGCTGTCGCCACGCGGCCATCGGGGCTCCGCCGTCGGGGCGGCGATGTTAGCGCCTCCGCGCGGCTACCGCACCTCGGGCGGCGGCCGGGGGGGCGCGTCCTCCGGTCCGTCCGGGGGCTCCGGGGGCTCTCCTTGACGCGTGGACGCACCGGGTCGGCGGTGCTCGCGGCGCTCGCGGCGCCCGGCTCGTCGATCGGCGCGACGTGCCTTGAGCTTCTGCACCTGCTCGGGGGTCAGCAGGGCCCTGATGTCGAGCATGGCCGCCATCCGCTCGCGCCGGAGCGTGGTGTCGAGGCGTCCCACCTCGTCGACGAGGCCCAGCACCTTGCCGCGGTCCGGGTCGGCGTCCTCCAGCGCCCGGCGCAGCTCCATCCGCGCCACCTGAAGTTGGGCCTCGAGGCCGATGGCGCGCTTCTGGGCGTCGTAGGCGAGGTCCTTGATCCGC
Source organism: uncultured Myxococcales bacterium (assembly GCA_937896275.1). Taxonomy (GTDB): domain Bacteria; phylum Myxococcota_A; class Bradymonadia; order UBA7976; family UBA1532; genus JACKDN01. The sequence goes on along the minus strand of CALBMW010000673.1, from coordinate 3,362 downwards.
GCGAGCGTGGCGTCGTCCACGCCCAACTCGCCCGCGATCCGGTCGAGCCGGCGCAGATCGATCATCCCCTCGCCCTCACCGCCGGGACGCGCGGCGGCGGCTCCCGCGAGCGGCAGGCACAGGGCGAGCATCGCCGACATCAGCAGGGTGGGCAGTCTCATCGGTTCCTCCTCCATGGGGCCGGCGCCCCGGGCGGACAGTCGTCACGGTGTGGCCTCGAGCCATCACAGCGCGGCACCGATCCCGCGGCATCGATCCCGCAGCATCGATCCCGCAGCATCGATCCCGCAGCATCGACCCCTCACAGTGCGGGATCGAGCAGGGCGTCGAGCGCCCAGTAGTCGTCGGGCAGCACGTCGTCCCAGGCGGCGTCCGCGCTGGCCAACTCGACGCTCAGCGCATAGAGCGGATCGCTGGCGTCCTCGTCGTCGACCGCCTCGGTCAGGGCCGGCTCGGGCCCCAGCGCGGCGGCCAGCCAGTCGACGGCCGGGGCGAGCGCAGGAGCGAGCGCGGCGTCGGGCCCCGCCGGAAGCGCGATCTCCGGCACCCGCAGCGTGAGCAGCAGCGCCGCGGCGGCCCCGGCCAGCGCCAACCCACCGACCCATCGCGCGCCCGCGCGTCCGCGCTCACGCGCGAGGCGGGCGCGCAGCCCGCGCTCGAAGCGCAGGGGCTCGAGGGGCGGCGGCTTCCAGGCCTCGCGCAGGGTCTCGATGAAGGCACCCTCGTCGTCATGTTCAGGCTTCATCGCGCTCCCCTCCCGCGCCGGGCCGCAGATCGGCCAGATCCGCGCGCAGCGAGACCAGCGCGCGGTGCAGATGGCTCTTCAATGTGCCCGGCGCGCGGCCCAGCACCGCGGCGGCCTCGGTCACGGTCAGTCCCTCGAAGTGGACCAGCACGAAGACCTCGCGCTGACCGGGGGACAACCGCTCCATCGCGGCGCCGATGCGTCGCTGCAGGCCCACGTCCGGATCGGCTGGCGCCACCTCGTCGGCCGGCGCCTCGTGAGCGAAGAGCGCCCGCCAGCGGCGCCGCACCGCGAGCCAACGTCGGCGGTTCTGGACCTGCCGGACGAGGATGCGGAAGAACCAGGTCGAGAGGCGCGCGTCCTCGCGAAACTGGGGCAACGCCCGGTAGGCCCGGACGAAGGCGTCCTGCGCCACGTCCTCGGCCATCGCGCGATCGCCGCCCAACATGCGCCACGCCATCGAGACCGCGCGCTCCCGGTGCTCGACCACGAAGGCGCGAAAGCGCGCCTCGCGGGCGACGGCGTCGTCGGGCGCCGCGTCGTCGAGCACCGGGGCGGTCATGTCGGCTCCGAGTTCCACGGCACCTTGGACACCGGCCGACCCGTGAACGGTTTACCGCCGCTCATCACGGGGGCCGTCACGCGGGCCAGCGGTCGGCAGGGCGCGGGACCTCGGATCGTCCCGGAGCAGCACCCAGCTGTTGGGCGCGAGCGCGGTGGCCGCGCGCCCGCGCACCGCCAGCAACACGAGGACCTCGCCCGAGTCGAAGGGTCTCTGGCCACGCGCGGCCCCGGCGGCGTCGGTGAAGGACGCCCGCAGGACCCCGATCGGCACGTCGTTGCGGGCGTCGCGCACCAGCGCGAGCACCGAAATCGGCGGCGCCCAAGCCGCGCCCGAGAGCCAAAGGCGATCACCCTCGGCCCGGATCTCCAGCCCCGCCGGCGCGCCGTCGAGCGCCAGCGGTCCACCACCGGCCGCCTCGTGGGCCTCGAAGAAACGCGCGACCTGCGTGGCCATGAAGGCGTCGTCGGGGGCCGCCTCGAGCACTGCGAGCTCCTCGATGAGTGCCTCGGTGACGTGGCCCTGGCGATAGAGCGCGGTGGCCAAGGTGTCCCGAATGTCGAGGCGGTCGGGCAGGGCGTCGCGGGCCACGCGCGCGGCGCGCCCGGCAGCGTCGACGAGCGTGGGCGCGGCCGCCGGATCCTCCAAGGCCGTCCACGCCCACAGGTTGAGCGCGTCCGGCGCCTGATCGACGTCTTGCAGCAGGGCCTCCAGCGTCCGCCGCGCGTCCGGCCCCGGGTCCTGGCGCGCGTGCCACGCCGCCTGGCCCAAGGCCGCGGCCATCAGCGCTGCCAGCCCCCAGGCCACGGCGCGCACCACCGGGCCGGCGGGCGTCCCGTGGGTGTAGGGGCCACGCACCAGCAAGGCCGTGGCCAGCGCGCCCACCGCGAAGCCGCCCGCGTGGGCCAGCCAGTCGATGCTGGGCACGGCCAGCGGCAGGGCCACCTGCAGGGCCACGATGATCGTCCACCAGCGCCGCGACTGGCGCATGCCCACTGGCAGGCGCGCGCGCGGGTGCACTTGAAGCACGGCCAACGCCCCGAGCAGCCCGAAGACGGCGCCCGAGGCGCCAATCGAGGGCACGCTGCGCCCAAAGAGCAGCGAGGCGGCGGAGCCGGCAAGCAGCGCAGGGGCGTAGATCGCGAAGAGCCGGGCCCCCCCCAGCAGGCGCTCGAGCAGACCACCGAGGGCGTGCAACGCGAGCCCGTTGAGCAGCACGTGGAGCAAGCCGCCGTGCAGGAAGGCCGCGCTGACCAGCCGGAAGAGCTGACCTTCCCGCACGAGCACCGGCACGTTGGCGCCGGCGCGCACCACCGCCAGCGGCGCGTCGCCCTGGCCGATCGACTGCGCCGCGTAGCCTGCGATGATCGCGCCGAGCAGGACCTGCGTCACCGGCGCCCCCGCGGCGCCGAGCATGCGCCGCGTGCGGGCGAGGCCGCGATCCAACTCGTCGAGGCGTTGCAGCCCGCCGGGACGCATGGCGATCGCCTCGCGGAGGGCGACGTAGAGGCGGCCGGGGACGCCGTCGTCCCGAAACGCGCTCCCCGGCAGCAGGTGCACGCGCGACGCGGTGGACATCACCAGGCGGCCGCCCCGCGGGCCGCGCTGCAGGACCAGCGCGTCGAGATCGTCGAAGTACACGCGGCGCTCGCGCACCGACCAGGTGTCGGGCGGCACGCGGCAAGCGTCCGCCTCGATCACCACCCGCGCCGGGCCGCGCCGCACCAGCTTGCCGACGCCCAGGACCGCGAAGGCGAGGCTGACGGCGGCCAGCGCGTAGCCCAGCCCGGCGACGCCACTCAGCGAAGGATCGATCCGTACCTGCCGGAGCAGGCTGAAGGCACCCCAGCCCAGCCCGCCGGCGAGCGCCAGGTTCAAGGCGGCCCGGGTGCGCAGCCAGCCGTCGGCGAGCGGGAAGGTCGGTGGTTCGATGTTCACGAGGTCTCGCGTGCGGGGTCCCGCCGCGACGGGCGCAGGCCATACCCCATGGGGATCACCTGCCCGGCTGACTGCCCGGCGCGGGCGCGGCGCCCAGCTTGCCCCCGGGCGCGGCGG
>CALBMW010000672.1 GCA_937896275.1 uncultured Myxococcales bacterium | reverse complement strand
TGGGCGCCGCGAGCGCCTCGGCCGCCCTCTCGACCGCCTGGCCCGCCACCGCGGCCTTCGACGGCGACCCCCGAACCGCCTGGGCCGCCCCGCCCGAGGCCGAGGGCGTGTGGCTCGAGGCCACCCTCCCGGTCCCCGCCCGCGTGGGCGGCCTGCGTCTGTATGTGGGCGAATGGATTGATCATTTCCCGCGCGGCTTCGCCGTCTACGCCGACGGCGCGCGCGTGGCGGGGCTCTCCGACCTGGCCGTGCGGGCCGACACCTGGGTCGAGCTCTCCTTCGCTCCGCTGACCGCGCGCACCGTGCGTATCGTCGTCCCGGGCGGCGATGACTTCGTCGTGATCAACGAGGTCGAGCTGCTGCCTGCGGACGACGAGCCCGACGCCATCGTCCTGACCTGGGTGGCCCCCGGCGACGACGGCGCCCGCGGTACGGCGCACCACTATGACCTGCGCCGCAGCACCGCGCCCATCGACGCCGGGAGCTTCGATCGAGCCGCGCCGATCCCCACCGAGCCACCCGGCGCGGCCGGGACGCCGGAGCGCGTCGTGGCCGCCGGGCTGGCCGAGGACACGCGCTACTGGTTCGCGGTGGTGGCCATCGACGAGGCCGGCAACCGTGGCGCGCTCAGCAACGTCGCCGACGCGCGCACCGGGGGCGTCCCGCCCGCGGCCTGCGACGACCTGAGCGCCGAGGCCCTGGGCCCCGACCGCGTGCGTTTGACGTGGACCGCGCCCGGCGCCGACGGCGAGACCGGCCAAGCCACGCGCTACGACCTGCGCTACCGCGCCGGTGACCTGGCCGATCCCACCTGGGCCGACGCGACGCCGGTCGTGGCCCCCGCCCCGGACCAGGCCGGCGCACGCCAATCCGTGGTCGTCGCCGGCCTGCTGCCCGGCACCGCCTATGCCTTTGGGTTGCGCGCCGCGGACGCCGCGGGCAACGAGGGCGACCTGGCCGTCGCACGAACGCTCACCGCGGCCGCCCCCGACGTCGTGCCCCCCGCCGCCGTGCGCGACCTGCGCGCCTTCGCCCCCGAGCCCGCCGGCGCCCCGGTGGCCGTGACGAGCGCCACCGCCACCGGCAGCCAGTTCCCCGACTTCGGGGCCGAGCACCTCGTCGACGGCGACCCCGACTCTGCCTGGGCCAGCCCCGCGGCCGAGGGCGTCGGCGCCGAGCGCGTGACGCTCGGGTTTGCTCGCGTGACGCAGATCGACACCGTCCGTTTGCGCCCGCACGACGACTTCGTCGACCTGGCGCCCGAGGCCTTCGTGGTGCAGGCGTCGGTCGACGGCGTGCGGTGGACCACCCTCTTCGAGGAGCAGGGACACGCGGCCGCCGCAGGCCGCACCGCGACCTGGCGATTCCCCGCCACGGCCACCCGCTACCTGCGCATGAGCGTCGCCCGACGCCCGCGCGCCGGCGCCTGGCTGGTCGTCGCCAGCGAGCTGGGCGCCCTGGCCGCCAGCGAGCCCGCCGTCACGGTGACCTTCGTGGCGCCCGGCGACGACGGCGAGATCGGCGTCGTCCGCGGCTACCGCGTGGGACGCAGCGACCACCGCGTCGTCGACGAGGCCGGGTGGACGGCCGCGAGCGTGACCGACCTGGCGATCGTGCCGGGCCCCGCTGGCACACCGCAGGCCTTCGTGGTGGCACCGGGTGGGGGCTTCCTCAGCGTCCGCGCCGTGGACGAGGCGGGCAACCTGGGGCCTGTCGGGGCGTCGGTCGCGGTGCCCTGACGAGGTCGCTTCGGCGGAGCGGCCCGCGGCCACGCGGCCCTGCCCCGCGCATGATCTCGACACCCCCGCGCAAGCATGTTTGAGTGCGCACATCGGGACGCCGAGGAACCGATGAGACACTCGATCGTGCTGTTCATCCTGCTGGTCGCGGCCTGGCTGCTCTGGTCCGGCCACCGGGAGCCCATGCTCCTGGCCTTGGGCGCGCTGAGCTGCCTCGGCGTCACCGCGCTGGCGGCGCGCATGCGAGTGTCGCGCTACGAGGACCCCTATCTCTTCGCCCTGAGGACCGTCACCTACCTGCCCTGGCTCACGTGGGAGATCGTCAAGGCCGCCGTGGACGTCTCCAAGCTGGTCGTCGCCCGCGATCTCTCCCTGTCGCCGCGCATCATCCGGGTGCCCGCGAGCCAGAGCACCGAGATCGGGCAGGTCGTCTACGCCAACTCGATCACCCTGACGCCCGGCACCATCTCGCTCGACCTGCGCGACGGACACATCCTGGTCCACGCGCTCACCCGGGAGGCCGCCGAGGGCGTGCTCACCGGCGACATGGACCGTCGCGTGACGGCCCTCGAGGATCGCGCCTGATGTTCTGGATCGCGACGGTCGGCATCCTGATCACGATGGTGCTGGCGCTGGCGCGCGCCCTGAAGGGGCCGACGGTCTTCGACCGCATCCTGGCCGTGAACATGTTCGGCACCGCCACCGTGCTGCTGATCTGCGTGGCCGGCTTCCAGATGGGCATGCAGACGACCGCCGGCGAGGTGATCGCCGACAGCCGCCCCGAGTTCGTCGACATGGCGCTCGTCTACGCGCTGGTCAACTTCGTCGGCGTCATCGCGGTGCTCAAGTTCGTGCGCTTCGGCAGCCTCGGCCACGACGATCGCCGCGCCGACCAGCAGGACCAAACGGGCCACCAGGATCCGACGGGCCAGCAGGATCCGAGGGGGCCCGGCTGATGTGGATCGACGTCCTGACCTGGATGCTATTGGCCACGGGCGCGGTCTTCTCGATCATCGGCGCGGCAGGTATCCTCCGCTTCCCCGACTTCTACACACGCACCCACGCGGCAGGCATCACCGACACGATGGGCGCCGGACCGATCCTGCTGGGGCTCATGCTGCAGGCCGGTAAGCTTGCCTACGCCGCCGACTGGAGCGTCGACAGCGTGCTGGTCATCGGCAAGCTGGCCATGGTGGGCGCGTTCATCCTGCTGACCAGCCCCACCGCGGGCCACGCGCTCTTCAAGGCGGCGTTCGCGGCCGGGGTGAAGATCGAGACCGACGATCAGGGCGTGCAGCGCTTCGATGGGGAGGGTGGCGACGATGTTCCCGGTTGAGGCCATCCTCTTCGTGATGCTGATCATCACGGCCTTCGCCGTGGTGCGGCAGACCAACCTCTTCGCGGCCGCGATGCTCACCGGCCTGTTCAGCCTGCTGTCGGCGGGCCTGTTCACGTTGATGGACGCCGTCGACGTGGCCTTCACCGAGGCCTCGGTCGGGGCTGGCATCTCGACGATCCTCATCTTGGGCACCCTGGCCCTGACGGCGAAGGAGGAGAACCAGCAGCCCTTCCGCCTGCTGCCCCTCGTCGTCGTCCTCATCACCGGCGGCGCGCTGCTCATCGGCACCGTCGACATGCCTGCCTACGGCGACTTCGGCGCGGTGACCAACCACCGCATCGCCCCAGACTACATCGCCGGCACGGCCAGCGAGTTCGAGCACATCCCCAACGTGGTCACGACCGTGCTCGGCAGCTACCGCGGCTATGACACGTTGGGTGAGACCGGCGTGATCTTCACCGCCAGCCTGGGCGTGATGGCCTTGCTCGGCGGGCGTCGCAGGCGGCGCCCCGCGGACGGCGCCCCGGATGACTCGATGGACGACACGACGGGCGACCCGGCGGACGACGCCGCGGAAGATTCCAGCGAGGATCCCGTGACCGGCGGGCCGGAGGACGCCGCATGAGCGGGCGCGCCACCCCGCCGCCGCCGGGAGCACCGATGCGGATGTACGAGAAGGCCATCCTGCGGGTCGTCTCCCGGGGACTGACGCCCTTCATCCTGCTCTTCGCGCTCTACGTGCAGTTCCACGGAGACTTCGGCCCCGGCGGTGGCTTCCAGGCGGGTGTCATCTTCGCGGCGGGCGTCATCCTGCACGGGCTCATCTTCGGCCTCGAGGACGCCCAGCGCGTCTTCCCACCGCGCGTGGTCGAGGTGCTGCTCGCCGTCGGCTGGCTGTTGTACTCCGGCACCGGCGTCGCATGCCTGCTGCTCGGCGGGGACTTCCTCGACTACGACGCGCTCAACCCGCACCACCCGGCGCACGGCCAGCACCTGGGCCTGCTGCTCATCGAGGGCGGCGTCGGCATCACGGTGACGGCCGCGATGACGACGATCTATTACAAGTTCGCGGGGCGGGGCACCCGATGAAGATGCTCTATCTCTGGAACTACCACATCGTCATCGTCCTGATGATGGTCGGGCTCTACATCGTGATCGCCCGGGACAACCTGGTGAAGAAGATGATGGGGCTCAACATCTTCCAGGTCTCGGCGATCATGTTCTATGTCTCGATGGGCAAGGTGACCGGTGGCACCGCGCCCATCCTCCCGCACGGCGCGCACGACGTCCTCTACAGCAACCCCATCCCACACGTCCTGATGCTGACGGCCATCGTCGTCGGGGTGGCCACCACCGCCGTCGGGCTGGCCCTCGCCGTTCGCCTGCACGAGGACTACGGCACCGTCGAAGAGGACGAGATCTACGCCGCGGAGAGAGACGCGGAATGACATCCCATCTGCCCGCCCTCCAGGTGGTGCTGCCGCTCATCGCCGCGCCCATCTGCTTCCTGATCCGCCAGCGCACGGTGGTCCGCGTCTGGGCCACGTTGGTGGCGTGGGCCAGCTTTGCCATCGCGTTGGCGCTGTTGTCCGAAGCGACCCGGGGCACCATCAGCTACTCGATGGGAGGCTGGGCGCCGCCGCTGGGGATCGAATACCGGATCGACCTCGCCAACGCCTACCTGCTGGTGATCGTGACCGCCATCGCGTCCGTCGTCCTGCCCTTCGGGCGCACCGGGATGGGCCTCGACCTCGCCGAGGGGCGCGAGTATCTGTTCTACAGCGCCTTCCTTCTGTGCCTGACAGGTCTGTTGGGCATCGCGATCACCGGCGACGCCTTCAACGTCTTCGTCTTCGTCGAGATCATGTCCCTCTCGTCCTACATCCTCATCAGCCTGGGGAAGGGACGCCGGGCCAAGAAGGCCGCCTTCTACTACCTGACGATGGGAACGATCGGCGGCACCTTCTATCTGCTGGGCGTGGGTCTGCTGTATCAGATGACCGGCACGCTCAACATGGCCGACATCGCGAAGCACCTGCCCGAGGTGCTGGGCACCCGCACCGTGCTGGTCGCCTTCGCCTTCGTGATGGTGGGCACGAGCATCAAGCTGGCGGTCTTCCCGCTGCACCAGTGGCTGCCCAACGCCTATACCTATGCCCCGGACAACGTGTCGGCCTTCCTGGCGGCGACGGCCACGAAGGTGAGCTACTACGTGTTGGTGCGGGTCGTCTTCACCCTCTTCGGGGCCGGCTTCGTCTTCGGCGTCCTGCGACTGCACTGGATCCTGATGCCTCTGGCGCTCGCCGCGATGTTCGTCGGCTCGCTGGCGGCCATCTACCAGACGAACATCAAGCGGCTCCTCGCCTACTCGAGCATCGCGCAGGTCGGCTACATGGCGCTGGGCCTGTCGTTGCACAACGTGAACGGGCTCGCCGGCGGCATGATGCACCTGTTCAACCACGCGATGATGAAGGGCGGGCTGTTCCTGGTCGTGGCCTGCGTGGCGCTGCGGGTGGGCACGCGGGTCGATGACTTCCGCGGCCTCGGGCGTCGGATGCCGCTGACGATGGCGGCCTTCGTGATCGGCGGCCTGAGCCTGATCGGCGTGCCGGGCACCGTCGGCTTCGTCAGCAAGTGGTACCTGGTGAAGGGCGCGCTCGATCACGGCTGGCTGGCGGTGGCCATCGCCATCCTGCTCAGCTCGCTGCTGGCGGTGGTCTACATCTGGCGCATCATCGAGCTGGCCTACTTCGAGGAGCCGCCGCCGACGCCCGCGGGCAAGGAGCCCGTCACCGAGGTCGGCTTCTCGATGCTGGTGCCCACCTGGATCCTGATCGGCGCGACCATCGTGTTCGGGTTGCAGACCGATCTCACCGCGGGCCTCGCCACGGCGGCCGCCAGCCAGCTGCTGGGGGTGGTGCCGTGACCACCGAGGCGCTCATCGGCGCGGCCATCCTGACCCCCGCCGTCGGGGCGCTGCTGCTGGGGCTGGCCGGCCGCTTCGTCAGCGCCAACGCGCGCGAGCTGGTCTCGGCGGTCACGACGCTGGTCACCTTCGCCTTCGTCGTGCAGATCGTCCCGGCCGTGATGCAGGGCGCGCGCCCCGAGCTGGTGCTCTTCGATGTGTTGCAGGGCGTCCCGCTGGCCTTTCAGGTCGAGCCGCTCGGCATGCTCTACGGCCTGGTCGCGTCGGGGCTGTGGATCGTCACCAATGTCTACGCGGTGGGCTACATGCGGGCCCACCACGAGGAGAACCAGACCCGGTTCTTCATCTGCTTCGCCGTCGCCATCTTCGCGGCGCTGGGCATCGCCTTCGCGAAGAACCTGTTCACGCTCTTCCTGTTCTACGAGATCCTGACCTTCTCGACCTACCCGCTCGTGACCCACTCCGGCGCGGACGCGAAGGCCGCCGGGCGCGTCTACCTGGGCATCCTGGTGTTCACGTCGGTGGCCTTCCTCCTGTGCGCGATCATCTGGACCTACCACGCGGTCGGGCACGGCGACTTCCGCCTCGGTGGCATCCTGGCGGGGCACGTGGACGACGGCGAGGTCTGGCTGCTGCTCGCCTTCTTCGCCTTCGGCACGGGCAAGGCCGCGCTGATGCCCTTCCACCGCTGGCTGCCCAACGCCATGGTCGCGCCGACGCCGGTCTCGGCGCTGCTCCACGCGGTGGCCGTGGTGAAGGCGGGCGTCTTCACCGTCACCAAGGTCGTCGTCTACGTCTTCGGCATCGATTTCCTTGCGAAATCAGGTGCTTCGGTGTGGCTGATGTATGTCGCCGCGGCCTCGCTGCTGATCGCCTCGGTCATCGCGCTGACCCTCGACAACCTCAAGGCGCGGCTCGCCTACTCGACCATCAGCCAGCTCAGCTACATCACTCTGGGCGCGGCGCTGGCCACCGGCGCGAGCATCCTGGGCAGCGGCATGCACATCGCGATGCACGCGGTCGGCAAGATCACGTTGTTCTTCTGCGCGGGGGCCATCTACGTCGCCACGCACAAGAAGAACGTCAGCGAGCTCGATGGCATCGGGCGGGCGATGCCCTTCACGATGGCCGCCTTCTTCCTGGGCTCGATGAGCATCATCGGCATGCCGCCCTTCGGGGGCTGGAGCAAGCTGTACCTCGCGATGGGCGCCGCGCAGGCCCATCAGTACGTCTTCATCGGCGTGTACATGGTGTCGTCGCTGTTGAGCATCGGCTACCTGATGCCCATCGTGGCGCGCGCGTTCTTCCGCCCGCCCAAGGTCGCGGCCCACGGACACGGGCACGGTGAGCCTCAGGGCGAAGGCATCCGCGAGGCGCCGCTGCTGGTGGTGGTGCCGCTGTGCATCACCGCCGTCGGCACCTTCGTGCTGTTCGTGTACGCCGACGCCCTGCGCGATCTGCTGCTGCCGATCGTGAAGGGCGCGTTCGTGGGAGGTGCCGGATGAGCGAGGAGCACCCACCGTCGGTGTCGCCCGGCGCGCTGAAGAAGCTGCTCGGCGCGCTCTACGTGCTCTGCGCGGCGTCGGTGATCGCCGAGCTCGTGATCCACAAGGACGCCCACTTCGGCTTCGAGGCGTGGCCCGCGTTTCACGCCGCCTATGGCTTCGTGGCCTTCCTCATCGTCGTGTTCGGGGGCGCCCTGCTGCGGAAGCTGATCATGCGCGACGAGGCCTACTACGGCGAGGGGCGCGACGGTGATTGAGAGCCTGCCCCCCGGCCTGGTGCTCATCGCGGGCGCGTTGCTGGTGCCCTTCCTGCGGGGGCGCGCGCTGCAGGCCTACCTGCTGGCCCTGCCCGTCGTCGGCTTCTGGCAGCTGCTCCAGATCCCCGACGGCCACACCGTCACGCTGGAGCTCTTCGACCAGACGCTGACCATCCTGCGCAACGACCGGCTGGCGCGGGTCTGGGGCTACATCTTCCACATCGCGGCCTTCCTGAGCCTGCTCTTCGCGGTGCACGTGAAGGACAAGGTGCAGCACGTCTCGGCGCTGATGTACGCGGGCGCGGCGCTGGGCGCGGTGTTCGCCGGTGATCTGATCACGCTGTTCGTGTTCTGGGAGGGGACGGCGATCACGTCGGTCTTCCTGATCTGGGCGGTGCGCACCGAGCGCAGCTACCGCGCGGGGATGCGCTACCTGACCATCCAGGTGCTGTCGGGCGTGATCCTGCTGGCCGGCGTGGTGGTGCACGCCCACGAGACGCACTCCATCGCCTTCGACAAGCTGCTCGGCGACTCGGGCACCATCGAGGATCTGGGCGTGTGGCTCATCCTCATCGGCTTCGGCATCAAGGCGGCGTTCCCCTTCCTGCACGCGTGGCTGCAGGACGCCTACCCCGAGGCGAGCCCCACCGGCACCGTGTTCCTGGCGACCTTCACCACCAAGCTGGCCATCTACGCCCTGGCGCGCGGCTTCCCCGGCTTCGAGCTGCTGATCCCCATCGGCGCGGCGATGACCGCCTTCCCTGTCTTCTTCGCGGTGATCGAGAACGACCTGCGGCGCGTGCTGTCGTTCAGCCTCAACAACCAGCTCGGCTTCATGGTCGTCGGCGTGGGCATCGGCACCGAGATGGCGATCAACGGGGCGGCCGCCCACGCCTTCGCGCACATCCTCTACAAGGCGCTGCTGTTCATGAGCATGGGCGCGGTGCTGCACCGCGTGGGCACCGTCAAGGCCTCGGAGTTGGGCGGCCTGTGGAAGTCGATGCCCTGGACGGCAGGCTTCTGCATCGTGGGCGCGATGTCGATCTCGGCCTTCCCGCTGTTCAGCGGCTTCGTGACGAAGTCGATGGTGCTCGGCGAGGCGGCGCACCACCACTACCTGCTCGCGTACCTGGTGCTGGTCTTCGCGGGCGCCGGCTTCGTACGCGAATCCGTTCGGCCGAAGCTCCC
>CALBMW010000671.1 GCA_937896275.1 uncultured Myxococcales bacterium | reverse complement strand
CGCCTTCGGTCCGTGCCGGCGCCCGCGCCTGTCGTAGGGGCGCGGCGGCGAGGGCGGCCCGGGCGCCGCACACGAGTCCGCACGAGCGCCCGCGCGCGTGCCTGCCCGGCGACGGCAAAACCGTTGACGACGCACGTGGACGCTGCTAGTTTTTCGCGTCTCGACTTCCGTCGCAGCGCCGACATAGCTCAGTTGGTAGAGCAGCTCACTCGTAATGAGCAGGTCGTCGGTTCAAGTCCGACTGTCGGCTCCACTCTGTTCTTGCAGCATCGCCTCCTCACCATCGGTCGCCTCCTCACCATCGGTCGCCTCCTCACCATCGGTCGCCGCGCCCCCAAACGAGGCCCGGCGCGGCGGCGGAGTGCGCTCCTCGTCGCGGTGCTGACGCTGTGGGCCCCGCTGCAGGCCCGCGCCGACGCCCCCGGCCTGCGCTTGGTCGTCGTCGACCCGGGCCACGGGGGCGCCAACGAAGGCGCCCCCGCCCGCTTCGATCCCGGTCGATTCGAGAAGCACCACACGCTCGCGATCGCCGAACGCCTCGCCGCCCACCTGCGGGCAGCGGGCGTCAGCGTCGTGATGACCCGCGAGGAGGACCGCGAGCTGTCACTCAAAGCCCGCATCGGCCTCGCCAACCGCCTCGCCGCCGACGTCTTCGTCAGCGTCCACCTCAACGCCACCGAGCGGGCCGGACCGGTGGGCCACGAGACCTTCTTCCTTGCGGTGAGCGCCACGGACGAGGCGGCGCGCCGTCTCGTGGCCTTCGAGAACGCGGAGCCCACCGCCGTGGCCCACGCCGCCGGCGCCGGGCTGCCCGAGGCCGACGCCGTGCAGGACATCCTGCTCGACCTCACCCGTCAGCGCGCCCACGGGGACGCCGGCCGCCTCGCGGCCCTCATCCAGGACCGCATGACCGCCGCCAGCCCCTTCCCGAACCGCGGGGTCCGGCAGGCCCCCTTCTTCGTACTGATGGGCGCCGCCATGCCGGCCGTCGTGTGCGAGATCGGCTTCATCAACCACCCGCGCGAAGGTCGCTTCGTCGTCTCGCCCGAAGGACAGATCGCCATCGCGCGCGCCCTGGCCGACGGCGTGCTCGACTTCGGCCGCCTGGTGCTCGCGCCCCGCCAAGTACACGAGGTGTCTCATGTCCCTACGCCCTGACGGCCGCCGCGCCGACGAGCTGCGCCCGGTGACCTTCGAGATTGGCCTTCAGCGCGAGGTCGCCGGCAGCGTGCTCGTCCGCTGGGGTCACACCCATGTCCTGTGCAGCGCCACCCTCGAAGACCGCGTCCCGGCGCACCGCGCGGGCAGTGGCGGCGGCTGGCTCACCGCCGAGTACGCCCTGCTGCCCGGCGCCACACGCCCCCGCTTTCGCCGCGAGCGCAGTGGCGTCGGCGGCCGCACGGCCGAGATCCAGCGCCTCATCGGTCGCAGCCTGAGGGCCGCCGTGGATCTGGACGCGCTCGGACCCCGCACGCTGTGGCTGGATTGCGACGTCGTCCAGGCCGACGGTGGCACGCGCTGCGCCTCGATCACGGGGGCCTGGGTGGCCGCTTGCCTCGCGTTGCGGCACGCCGCCCAGGCCGACGCCCGCCGCTTCGTGCCGCCGGCCGCCCTCGCCGCGGTCAGCGTGGGCGTGGTCGGCGACGGCGTGCTCACCGATCTGGACTATGGCGAGGACAGCACCGCCAACGTCGACCTCAACTACGTCGGCACCCCCGCGGGCATCGTCGAGATTCAAGGCACCGCCGAGGGCCGCGTCTACACGCACGACCAGCTCCTCGAGATGGTGGCCTACGCCGACGCGGCGCTCGGCACGCTCTTCTCGGCCCAGCGCCTGGCCTTGCTGGGAGCCGGCCTCGAGCTGCCCGAGGCGCACCCGTGAGCGCTCCTCCCCAGCGGCTCGTCGTCGCCACCCACAACGCCCACAAGCTGGGCGAGTTCCAGCAGATCTTGCCGGGCCTGCCGCTCGCGTCGCTGGCGGACTTCCCGCCCATGCCCCCGGTCATCGAGGACGCCCCCGACTTCGCGGGCAACGCGATCAAGAAGGCGTGCGCGGCCCACGCTCACACCGGCGCGATCTGCCTCGCCGACGACAGCGGCATCGAGGTGGCGGCCCTGAACTGGGCGCCCGGGGTCCACTCGGCCCGCTACGTCCCGGGCAGCGACCGCGACCGCCTCGACGCGCTGCTCGCGGCCACCGCCGACGCGACCGACCGGCGAGCCCGGTTCACCGCCGTCATCGCGGTGGCGGGCCTGCCCGCGGACGGCCCGCTCCCCGACGGTACCTGGCGGCAGGATGGCTGCGTGTGCGCGCGCGGCGTGGTGGAGGGCGTCCTGGCCCGGGCCCCCCGCGGCGCCGACGGCTTCGGGTACGACCCCATCTTCGAGATGCCCGACGGACGGACCACGGCCGAGCTGCCGAGCGACGCGAAGCATGCCGTCAGCCATCGCGGCCGTGCCGCGCGCACCCTGCTGCCGCTGCTGCGCCATATTTTTCGTTGACGCATAGGGGCGCCACCGATACCCTTTCGCGTCTTCGGTGCCGCCTTCTCGGGGTGTAGCGCAGTCTGGTAGCGCACCAGTTTTGGGAACTGGTGGTCGGAGGTTCGAATCCTCTCACCCCGACCCCCAGGCGAGTCGCCGAAGCGTGTTCTTTGAAAGTTGGTCAGTCGAGACTGCCGCCCGAGCGCCTGTAGCTCAGCCGGATAGAGCAGCGGACTTCTAATCCGCCGGTCGGTGGTTCGAGTCCACCCAGGCGTACTGCGGAGGATATAGCTCAGTCGGTAGAGCGTCGGATTGTGGTTCCGAAAGTCGCGGGTTCGAGCCCCGTTATCCTCCCATCCCTTGACTGTTTGCACGCGCCCGTAGCTCAGTTGGATAGAGCGTCGGACTTCGAATCCGCAGGTCGCAGGTTCGATTCCTGCCGGGCGCGCCGTGCGTGGTCTTCTGTCGCGGCAGGCTCGACTGGGTCGGCGCCGTTCGCGGGCGCCTGCGCCGAGCGGCGTTCGCGAGCGGTGTATCGGGCATCTTCTCGCCCGGCGGCGGCGCTGACCCATGTTTCGTACGGGGTGCGGTGCGGGATCGAGGGGGCCATTAGCTCAATTGGCAGAGCAACGGACTCTTAATCCGCAGGTTGAAGGTTCGATTCCTTCATGGCCCACTTCCCACCGCCCTGCCGTACGCCGCGACCGATCGACCGAATCCATCCTTGCTTCGGGGGCCATTAGCTCAATTGGCAGAGCAACGGACTCTTAATCCGCAGGTTGAAGGTTCGATTCCTTCATGGCCCACCACGCGAGGATGGCGGAACTGGCAGACGCACTGGATTTAGGTTCCAGCGGTTCACACCGTGGGGGTTCGACTCCCCCTCCTCGCACCGCTCCGTTCGACGACCAACTTCATCGCGTGCCGCCCGGCGGGAGCGCCATCCTTCATCCGACCAGCACAGTTCATCCGACCAGCACAGTTCATCCGACCAGCACAGTTCATCCGACCAGCACAGTTCATCCGACCAGCACAGGCGCCCCGGCGCAGCGAGACGCACATGCAGCTTGACATCGATGAGCTCAGCCCCGTTCGCAAGCGCGTGCGGATCACCGTGCCCGCCGCCAAGGTCGACGCCGGTTTCTCGAGGGCCTACCAGCAGATCGCCCAGCGCGTGAGCCTGCCGGGCTTCCGCAAGGGCAAGGTGCCGATGAGCCACCTGCGCAAGCGCTTCGGTGACCAGGCGACCGCCGAGGTGACCGAGCGCTTGCTGACCGACGGTTGGCGCCAGGCCATGGGCGATCTGTCGATCAACCCGATCGGCGAGCCCGAGCTCGACACCGGCGCTGGGGTGGCCCAGGGCCAGGACTTCCATTTCAGCATCACCGTCGACGTGACGCCGACCATCGCGCTGCAGCCCTATGACAGCTTGACCGTCGAGCGTGAGGTCTTCGTGGCGTCGGAGGCGGTCGTCGATCACGAGCTCGAGCACCTCGCCGAGCAGCTCGCCACCTGGACGCCGGTCGAGGATCGGACCGTGGCCCAGACCGGCGACATGGCCGTGCTGGACTACGCGGGCAGCGTCGACGGGGAGGCCTTCCCCGGCGGAACGGCCGAGGACGCCGAGCTGGAGCTGGGCAGCGGTCGCTTCATCCCGGGCTTCGAGGAGCAGATCGTCGGGCAGACCGTCGGCGCGCCCTGCGAGGTCAGGGTCACGTTTCCCGCGGATTACGGCGCCGAGAGCCTTGCCGGCAAGCAGGCGATCTTCGCCTGCACGCTGAAGGACCTCAAGGTCAAGACGGTCCCCGAGATCGGGCAGCCCCTCGCCGATCACCTGGGCAGCGAGAACCTGGACGCCGTCAAGGTGCAGCTCAAGGCCCGGATCGAGGCGCGCTTCAATGACGGCGCCGATGAGGAGGCCAAGAAGGTCCTGCGTGCCCGGCTCGCCGCGCAATACGACTTCCCGCTCCCGGACAGCCTCGTCGACAGCGGCACCGAGCAGAAGCGCAGCACGCTGGTCACCGAGGCGGTGCAGGGGGGGGCCTCGTTCGACGAGGCTCGCGCCGACGTGGAGGGCAAGCTCGACGCGCTCCGCGAAGAGGTGATCGCCGAGGTCCGCGCGGAGCTCGTGCTCGACGAGATCGCAGACAAGGAGGCGATCGATGTCGACCTCGCCGAGGTCAACGCCCAGATCGAGAAGATGGTGCGCGTGATGGGCGAGTACGGCGCTCGGCTGCGCACGGCCTACCGCGATCCGAATCGTCGGGCCGGTTTGCAGCGTCGAATGCGCCAGGACAAGGTGCTTGATTTTCTCTTGGTCAGGGCTAACGTGACGACCGTCGAGCAGGACGTTCCCGCGCACGACCACGGGCATGCCGACGAACACGAGCACGGCGCTCACGAAGCCGGCGCTCACGAGGCCCGCGAAGACAGCGCCCACGAGGCCAGCAAAGACAGCGCCCACGAGGCCAGCAAAGACAGCGCCCACGAGGCCAGCAAAGACAGCGCCCACGAGGCCAGCAAAGACAG
>CALBMW010000670.1 GCA_937896275.1 uncultured Myxococcales bacterium | reverse complement strand
CTCGGCGTCAGGCGCGCCCGCGTCCTGCGCCTCGCCGTCGTAGGCCTCGCCGTCGAAGGCCTCGCCGTCGGGTCCTCCGAGGTCGGTCACGTCCGCGTCGCGCGCCCCGGCGTCCGACAGACCGCCGAAGGCATCGGCCCCCTCGACGTCGGGGTCAGCCGCGTCGCCGAGGCCATCGTCGCAGCCCAACGCGAGGGCCCCGAGGCCCAGCGTGGTCGTGCCGAGGAATCCGCGGCGGGTGGTGGTCGAGTTCATTCGGCCTTGTACCACCCGCGACACCGACCCTCAAAGCGTCACCGCTGCGTCATCGACCGTGCGGTCCCAGGTCAGGGCGCGGGATCGCATCGCAGCAGGAAGCCAGCCCGGCAGGGGTCGTACACGTCGACCACGCTGGTGTCCCCCCAGCAGGTGCAGCAGCACTCGAGTGTGTAGGTACGACCCGACCCAGCTGGGCACGTCTCCTGCTCGCAGGCGATGGTCTCGCGCGAGCAGTAGAAGCCCTGGATGCAGCCATCGAGCGACGCGCCACACGACGCGCCGTCGGGCTCGTAGGTCGGGCACACCGAGGCGTCGGGTCCCGGCCCCGGCCCGGCGTCCACCGCGGGCGCGGGCGGCTCGGGCAGCAGGAAGGGCTCGCAGCCGCCGTCGCCGGAGCAGTGGAACACGCCCGACCCGCGCTCGAGCTCGAAGGTCCGCGTGGCGTGGTCCTTCGGCGACGTCAGGCGCACGCGACGGAAGGCCACCAGCTCCTGCCACGCGTAGGTCGTCGTGTAGTCGCGGCCGAAGGCGCCCACGTGCCCGGCGACCGGATTGGACGCGGGTCCCAGCCAGGGATCGACCACCCAGCACCGGCCCTCCACCCCGCGGGGGATCATCTGCTGGTAGCCGGGCTGGGATGAATCGGTCACCCACATGTCGGACAGATCGTACACGTCGACGTCGTCCAGACAGGCGATGGCCACCGCGTGGTCGCCCTTGCCGTGGCGCCCCACGCCCACGATCGCGATCTGCTTGATCTCGGGGACCAGGCTGGCCAGGTAGGCGCCCATATAGGCCTTCTCGCGGCAGTTGCCCCAGCCCGACTGGCTGATGATGGTGGCGATGCGCCGAAGCTGGAGGGCGGCGACATCGTCCTCCCTGATACCGCCCAGGAACTCCTCGCCCTCCTGTGCGGCCAGGGCGGCCCGCGCCAGGGGGACGCCCAGCAGGCCCACGACGAAGTCGACGTTGCCTCGCAGCCGAGGCGCGTTGCCCGACCACACCCGCTTCGAGACCGCCTGCTGCATCGCCCGCAGTCGCTCCTCGACCGTGCCCCCGCCGGCGGCCCGCTGGAAGAGTTGCTGCATGAGGCTGCTGGCCTCCGCGTTCGGCGGGTTCTCGGCGGCGACACCACGGAGGATCTCGCGCAGGGCCTCCTGGGTGCCCGCGGTGACGCCGGACGGCCCCGCGCTGCACACCGACACCTGGGCGCCGGACCACAACCCGGCGAGCCCCTCGATCTCGCCCGCGTAGCGCTGCTGCAGCGACTGGATCTCCCGCTCGAGATCGCCCGTGGTGGCCAGGACCAGGGCGCTCGCGGTGGAGCGCTCGTCCACGTCGAAGGTGGCGGTGGCCCCCGCGTCGCCCAACGCGCCGCGTGCGGTCCCCAGGCGAAGCCCCTGGGCGCGATCGCCCAGGACGTCGACCACCGCCAGCGACCTTCGGCCCGGCTCGGCTGGGAGCAGCGCGCCCACCAGCAGCCGCCGGGTCCCGTCGGGCACCGTGAAGGTCAGCGTGTAGCGCCCCTCGGCGTCCGTGGGTGCCGCCGCGAGCGTACGCGCGTCGAGGGTTTGGGCGACCACGAGCAGTCGTTCGGGCGGCGCCGAGGAGTCCAGCGTCGCGATGCCGCTCAGGGTGACGACGGTCCGTTCGTCACTCGAGGATTGGCAAGCGAGCAACAGGCCCAGGAGGATCGCCCCTGCCGCTCCGCCCCGTCTGCATCGGTTGATGAGGCAACACATGCCCCCTCGTTCTGCATCGGGGGTGCCAGCCGCCAGGCGCGTGTCGGCCCATCGCGCAGGTCACGGGGCCGTCACGACGCCGCCATGCTGTCACGAGACGGCCGCTTCACGAGACCGCAACGGTCGGGGATCAGCCGCCCGCCTCGTCTTCACCGCGGTAGACGCAGCCCGAGGTGCAGGTCTCTTTGACGACCACCTCGCTGAGCATGGGCAGGGCCGGCTTGATCCGGCGCCACACGAAGCGCGCCAGGTTCTCGCTGGTGGGGTTCTCGAGCCCCTCCACGTCGTTGAGGTAGTCGTGGTCCAGCACCGCGTGCAACGGAGCCCAGGCCTGGGCCAGATCGGCGAAGTCCTGCACCCAGCCGCTGGCGTCGCCGACCGGGCCGTCGACGTACAACACCACGCGGAACGAGTGGCCGTGCAGGCGCGCGCATTTGTGGCCGGGCGGCACGTTGGGCAGCCGGTGAGCGGCCTCGAAGCGAAACTCTTTGTAGATCTGCATGGCGTGTCGATCCGGTGCCTCTTTTAGCGCACGCCGGCCTCGAAGGCCATGGCCCCGTCGAGGGCAGGTTCGGAGCGCTGGTCTCTCTTGCCGGGCCGCCGACGACTCGCTCACGACCGGCCCGGACCGCCCTCGAGGCCCGCGACGACCCGGTCACCCCGGTTCGCCGTGCGCGCGTTCGCAGGCGGTGCCGCCGGGCTGGGCAGCGTCCCGAAGTGCGCGTTGGCGTCCAGGAACTGCTCGCGCCAGTGGTAGTGGTCCAGCAGGTCGCAGGTGTCACGCCCCAGGATCCGCAAGGCGGCGTAGAGGGCCTCGACGGTGGCGAGCCCTTCGGTCGGGTCCTGGTGGGTGCCCGACTTGCGCGGATAGGCGGTGCTGAGGAGCGGCAGCGAGCGGACCTCGACGTGCGCGTAGGAGGCCTCCATGCGGGCCGCCAACCGCCAGGTTCCATCGAGCAGCAGCAGGCCGCGATGGGCATCGTCGAGAGACAGGAGCGCGCCCCCGATGCCCAACCGTACATAGCCCGAGACGTCGATCGGCGCAGCGTGGGGGAACGTGGTGAACACGAACCCGTCACGCCCGCGCAGCGCCTCCACCGAACACTTGCTGCGTCGCTCGCGCGGGTGCACGACGATCACGGTTGCGGGCGGGGGAGCGGCTGACATCGAAGGGACTCGCGGCGACGCTGCTCCACGTCGACGCGGAGACCTGCGCGAGGATAGCGCGGCGGTGACCCGACAGCATCGTCGCGAGCCCCGCGCCGATGGACCGCACCGCCCCTGACGACCCCGACCTGCGCTTCGCCGCGGCCTGCGCGGTCAGGTCGAAGGCGACGAGCCACTCGGCCGAGCACGCCGTACCACGGGTATCGGACGGGCGTGAGGCTGCGAGGACGGCCGTGTCGGCAGGGTGGCGCGGCCCGGCAGAAGTGAGGGGCGCGGCTGCCCAGGTCGTCAGAACCGGCCGAACTTCGCCGAGAGCGATCCGACCGGGGCGCTCAGGGCGCCGTCGTCGACGCCCACGAGGTCCACGTCGCGCACGAGGCGGTAGCCGCCGCCCAGGGCCAAGCGGAACCATGTCGTGACGTTGAGCTCGACCTGGGCCAACAACTCGGTCACGAAGACGGCGTCTTGCTCGTCGTGTCGTGCGTGCTGGGCGTCACCATCGCGGGTGTCGTAGGCATAGGACAGGCCGCCGGCGCCGACGAGGGCCAGGATGCTGCCGTGCACGAGGAGGTCCGACTGCACCAGGTACTCGACCTCGAAGCCGCCGTAGCCAAAGTCGAGACGCTCGCGACCGCGCGGGCCGTCGGCGCGCACCTCGGTCACCATGCCGTAGCCGCCCCCGCCGATCACGAGCGTGTGGTTGATGATCCAGCCGCCGCGGCCGCCGGCGAAGAGGACCGCGTCACCGTCCACGTCGCTCACCTTCACGACGGGCCCACCAAAGCCGCCGTGCTCGACGTCCCCCGACACGAGGGTCTGCTCGGGGTGATCGGTCCGGCCGGTCCGGTGGTGCCCACCCGGTCCAGGGTCGGCGTTGACGGCGCCGGCGGCCAGCAAGAGGGCGATGGTCACCGAGAATGGGCGGATGCTTGGTCGCTCGCGGGATGGTCGTCTGATGGTCATTGCGCACCTCCACGGGTGCGCCAAGCGGATTCAAGCCCCGTGCCGCGCTCCATGGGCGGTGGGGCGGCCGGCGGGTGGCGGCCGACCGTGGTGACGCGGGCGCGGCGTCGGGGCCAGGACCGCGCCCGCCTCCGCCGACCGGGGCGCGCGCCCGACGCGGGGCAGGCGTAGGCCCCCCGGGACGACGGCCGAGACGGGCTGCTCGGCGGCCACGAGCCGAGACCTGCCGGGTGAGGAGTCGGCGGCGCGGACGGCCCGCGGCGCGGGCGCGGGGCACGCCGAGCCGGACAGGGTTGCACTCGGCGCCGGAATCGCGATGCTACCGCGCGGAACCGACCCGTTGGACACCAGGAGCGTTGAACCGATGCGAACCCTCGAGCTGAAGACCCTGACGCGCGCCACGATGGTCCTTGCGCTGAGCGGCGTCGCCTCGCTCGGCTGTGAGCGCGAGCCCACGCCGGCGCCCGGGGCGGCCAAGACCGCGACGGCCGCGAAGCCGGGCCTGCCGGCCAACCACCCGCCGATGCCCACCGGCCACCCTGCGCTGCCCGGCGGTGGGTCGGGGCCGGCGGCGCTCGCTGCCCCCGCGGCCGGTGGCGCGGTGAGCGGTACGGTGAAGGAGACGCTCGACGCCGGCGGCTACACCTATCTCAGGCTCGAGACCGCGCAGGGCGAGCAGTGGGCCGCCGTCAACCAGGCGCAGGTCGCGGTGGGGAGCGCGGTGAACCTGACGAGCGCCTCGCTGATGCAGAACTTCCACAGCAAGACCTTGGACCGCACCTTTCCCACCATCTGGTTTGCTCAGCTCGGCGGCGCCGGCGCGCCCGGGAGCCAACCTGCCACCGCGCCGGCGGCGCCCGCGGCTCCCACCGCGCCCGCCGTGC
>CALBMW010000669.1 GCA_937896275.1 uncultured Myxococcales bacterium | reverse complement strand
ACCTCTTGTTTGGGATTCTATCACGAGTCCCACCATCCACAATGGATATTGAACGGGTCATCTGTGGGGAGGTAGGTGGGGATCTAATGGGAGGGATACTCGTTGTTAAAACAGCGAGGAACCGATGCCGCCTAAAGGGGTGTCGAGTGGTGGACGCCTTCCTTGAGGAGGGTCAATTCGCGAAGACGTGCGCGCCCTACCAGAAGGCGCCGTGGCAGCCCGCCCTCGCCTTGTTCGTGGCGTTGCACTGGGCGGACTACCTGCCAGAGCCAGCCTGGTGGCGGGACGACATCAAGTTCTTCGTGGCGGACTACGCAGCGCACAAGTGGTTCGGCCCTACCCGCAGGGGGTGGACGAAGCGGCTGCAGAAGCGGGGGAAGTACGGCCGGCACATCTTCTGCGCGCTGCCATGAGGGGGTCAGCAGGTCTTGTTGCCGTGGCGGTGGGGGCGAGTCTCGTTGAAGGCCAGCTTCGCTTCGACGGCGGCCTGCAGGTCGATGCCGAGCGCGCCGGCCACGTCCCCGACGCGGATCAGGATGTCGGCCATCTCCGAAGGCAGCCCGGTCGGCTTCCCCTTCTCATCGAAATCGAGGGTGAGGCGCCGCTCGCGCACGTCCTCGATCGCCTCCGCGGCCTCCGACATCACGAGGCCCAGCCAGGCCACGATCTGCACCGGGTGGATCTCGACGCCGCCCCTGTGGCGCCCGAGGGGAGCGGGAGCTGGCTCCCTAATGTCCGCCTCGTGCCAGCCCTTCTCGCGCGCCGTCTGGTAGGCGCGGCACTGCATCTCCTCGATGGTCACGACGCCCCCTTCGGGTTGGGGATCTTGATCTGCAGCCGGCCGTTGGCGGTGGCCGGCACCGAGACGGAGAGGGACGCCGCCGTCTGATCGTCGAGCTCCCCCGACATCACCATGGCCTGCAGCAGGCGCTCGTCGATCTTGATCTCCGTGACGAGGCCCTCGCGCGTGACGAGGCCGGGCACGCCGAGGATGCGGCTGGGCAGGTACTTCTTCGACATCGGGTTGGAGTAGGTCACCTCCGCGCCGTCGATCTTCGCGCCCTCGCCAACGCGCCGCGCCTCCGCGTCGACCTGCTTGGCCAGGTCCTGCTCCGCCACGAACAGGTCGTTGTGGCTGGTCTCGAGGCGCGCGTACTCCTCGTCGCCTCCGGTGAGCAGCTTCAGCCTGGCGAACCGAGTGCTGTCGGCGGCGAAGCGCTGGTGCGTGAGGTCTCGCAGCCGCTCGAGCAAGCCGACGAGCTTCGGCCGCTCGTCGGCGGCGGGAGGGGGGGAGGCGCCGGCCGGAGCGGGCGGCGGCGGGAGGATCTGCAGTGCCATCGTTCAGTCCTTGGTCGTCTGGACCCCGAGGTTGTTCATTGCCCGCCACATGGCCGCGGCGAGGTCATGGCCGGAGGGGAGGTCGGGGATCATCACCAGCCCCCTCGGCGTGAGCTTCTCTGCGTGTTCGCGCTGCCAGCGCCCGACGATCTGCTGCACCATGTCGGGGTTGCCGACGGGGTGCATGATGATGCCTGAGTCGAGATCCGCAACGTCCATCCCCACGCCACCCGGCTGGGTCTTCGTCAGCCCAGTGGCGAGGATAGGATTCGCGCTTTCCTTCGTGGCCGCGATGTACGCCTTCGCCGCCTTTGGCCACGTCAGCCCGGGGTGCTTCTTCATCACCTCGTCGGCGCGGATGTCCTTCAGCGAACCCTGACCGACGACGAAGCCGCCCCCGTCGTGCCCTCGGCGGCGCAGGTGGTTCTGGATCGCCACCAGAGGTTCGATGAGGGAGTGCAGCACCATCAGGCGCGACCCCTCGACGCGGAGGGCGCCTTCCGCTTGCTGCGCAGCGAAGCGGTTGTAGCGCTCGTCCTTCGCCAGCCGCAGCTTCTGGTAGCGCCACTCGCCGGCCTTCGCCACCCACTCGCTGACCGGCACCACCTGAAAGTGGAAGTGGACGTTCTCCGCGCTCTTGACGCGCAGCACCCACCGCCCGCCACCGTGCAGGTCGATGATGGTCCGCCTCACCCCGGTGCCGGGCGTGGCAGTGAGCATGATCTGCTGACCCGACACCCGGCCGAGGGCGGCGCCGATGCGCGCGGCCGGCACCAGGTGTACCTCGTCCCAGATGACCGCAGAGAAGCCGGAGTAGAAGTCCGGGTCGAGGTCCTTCATCGCCAGCGTCTTGAGCATCACCACGGTGATCGGGCAGTCGCGCCAGCGGCAGACGGCGGCCTGCACGTGGCCGATGTCTTCGATCCCCACTCCCATGTGCTCGGTGATCTCCCGCCGCCACTCGCCCAGCTTCACTTCGTTGGGTACCACCACGAGGATGCGCCCGCGCATCTGCGCGGCGTGGCGCAGGGCGAGGTAAGTCTTGCCGAAGCCGCAGGGGAGTTGCATCCCGACGTCGTGGCCGACGTAGCCCTCGAGCTCGGCGACGACAGAGAGCTGAGCGGCCCTGGGCTCGCGGATCATCCGGTGGGTGAAGTTGCCCGGCTCCCACGGCCCGCGATCGGAGCGGTCGACCCGCACGCCTTGGTAGTAGCGCGGGACCATGTAGCGGCCGGCGGCGTCACGCCGGTAGGCGAGAATGTGCTCCGGCTGCGACTCGTCGACTTTCCCCCCCTGCATGCGCGCGGGGTTGGGGAGCGTCAGATCGCGCTCGATGCGAACGTCGTCGCCGGGGGCCAGCCCTTCGAGCGTGACCATGCCGCCCACGATTGCCCTCACCACGTGCTGAACCCCATCAACATCTGTGCAGAAGCCGGAACCGGGAGGCCCTTGATCGGTTGGATGCCGTTTGCCTGCATTTGAAGTTCGTGGCACAACACCGAGAGGTCTCCAGCCTCAAGCCGCGAGACCAGCCCCGC